>CAXIDO010000001.1:0-27326 GCA_964022745.1 uncultured Methyloligella sp.
GACGACAGTTCAAGCCCATGTTTTGCATGATATTGTTCGCAAATTACCTGATGGGGCTGATGTTGAGCTCTCTCGCGGGGATGATGACAGAGTGATGCTTGCAGCTGGCAAGGGTCGTTATGATTTACAAGCGCTTCCTTCTGATGATTTTCCAGAGCTTAGCACGGATGATTTGAGCCATAAATTTTCATTAAAATCGGCGGATTTAAAACAATTAATTGAGAAAACAAAATTTGCGATCTCTACAGAAGAAACACGTTATTACCTTAATGGAATCTATCTACACGAAGCTGAAACAGACGGCACTTCTATGTTGCGTGCTGTCGCCACTGACGGGCACCGTTTAGCGCAAGTTGAGGTTGATCTGCCTGATGGTGCGTCTGGTTTGCCAGGTGTTATTATACCGCGCAAAACCGTTGCTGAAGTTCAAAGAATGGTTGCTGATACTGAGGGTGATGTAACCATTGAAATGTCAGATGCGAAAATACGTTTCTCAGTTGGTGATCTTGTGATGACATCAAAACTCATTGATGGCACATTTCCAGATTATAGCCGGGTTATTCCTACAGCGAACGACAAAGCGCTCTCTGTTTCTCGTGAGGTATTTGCCAAGGCTGTTGACCGGGTTTCTACACTCTCGTCCGATCGTGGCCGAGCTGTGAAATTGAATTTAAGTGATCAAAAGCTTGTTCTTACAGTTAATAACCCTGACAGCGGCAGTGCAACTGAAGAAATCACTGTTGATTATAATGATGAAGAGCTTGAGATCGGTTTTAATGCTCGTTATCTGATGGACATCACGCAACAATTAGAGAGCGATACAGCAAACCTTCTTCTTGCTGATCCGGGTTCTCCAACAATGGTGCGCGATGGTGATGACCTTTCTGCACTTTATGTTTTGATGCCAATGAGAGTGTAAGTTCACTTGACCAGCGCTTTTGAAATCCCCCCCAAGAAGCAGGATGCCTCTCTCCATGAGGGTTTTGACGATGCAGAACGCAGTGGGAGTGAGCGTAATTGGATTGAACAAATCTCCTTGCATCAATTCAGAAATTATTCCTCTCTAAAACTTAATTTATCACCTAAACCCATCGTTCTTGTTGGATCAAACGGAGCTGGTAAAACCAATTTATTGGAAGCGGTTTCCTTGCTTAGTCCTGGTCAGGGGTTACGGCGTGCGGTAACGGCTGATTTAGCAGCTTTTTCCGGAGATGGTGACTTTCCTAACAAAGGTGACTGGGCCGTATCAGCCAAAGTTCATGGTGCAATGGGCGAAGCACAAATCGGTACGGGAGTTACAGGCGCCGCTCTTTCAGAAAATGTCCGACGAAAAGTACGCATTGACGGGGAAACTTTAAGCTCTTCGACTCCGCTTGGACAATCCATTCAGATTTTATGGCTGACGCCTGCTATGGATGGGCTGTTTACTGGTGCGGCTTCAGAAAGACGGCGTTTTCTTGACCGGCTTATGCTGGTTTTTAACCCAGAGACGCGTAAACAATGGTCTCAATTTGAACGCGCTATGCGTCAACGTAATAAGCTCCTCGAGACGCATGAAACCTCTGATTACATGTTTGTCGGCCTTGAAATTCAGATGGCTGAATATGGTGTTGCGCTCGCTGCTAGCCGTCTTGAAGCAATTGAGCGCTTGCGCGGAGTGATTGAAGATACCAGAAATGATCAAACGGCGTTTCCTTTTGCAACTCTTGCGCTTGATGGAATTTTGGAAAAAGCGCTTGAGATGAAAGCTGCTGTTGATGTTGAAGACGAATATCGCATTATTTTGCGAGAAAATAGAATGCAGGACCGCGCTGCCAAACGAACATTAGAAGGCCCGCATAGAACTGATTTTGTTGTGGGGCACGGACCAAAGGCAATGCCAGCTAAATTATGCTCTACAGGCGAGCAAAAAGCGCTTTTAACCGGGCTCATCCTGGCTCATGCCCGTCTTGTCCATGATAAAGCCGGTGGGTACGCCCCTCTTCTACTGTTAGATGAGATTGCAGCCCATTTTGACCAAGAAAGACGCCACGCATTGTTCGAAGAAATCCTAAAACTTAACTGTCAGGCATGGATGACGGGCACGGATCACTCTAGCTTTGAATTTTTTGGGAAAAATGCCCAAATATTAACCGTTGATGGGGCTGAAATAGTCGCATAAATTTTATAGCTATGCTAATGTTATGTTTGTGAAAAATAAACTTCAAAGGCCTGATTTTCCTTAAGAAAGCTAATCTAAAGTTTTTTATGTTTTTCGTAAGCTTAGTTCACTTTGGTAAAGTTGCTATTTTTATCTTAATTCTTACAAGAATTGGCCAAAAACTGACAGGTTTTTTAAGTTTATAATTGATAAATTCATCCGATTTTTATTTTCCTTTTCTCAAGTTTTTACGCTTTGAACTTTTAGGAATGAAATTCGGTTTTTTTGTTTTTTGGGTATAATCTCACACTACCCTAACCCTAGGCTTTTCGGCATCACTGATTGCTATATATTGGTGAAGCTGTCTTGAAGAGACTGAACTTTTTAAAAGTGAAGTTTTCGCTTATTTTAAGGAATTGAGGACGTTTATGAGTGATGAACCACAAGAAAATCCGGCGCCAGCTTCATCTGATCAAGGTGAAGATTATGGCGCGGATTCAATTAAGGTCCTGAAAGGTCTTGATGCCGTTCGTAAGCGCCCTGGTATGTATATTGGTGACACTGATGATGGCTCAGGTTTGCATCATATGGTGTATGAAGTCGTGGATAATGCCATTGATGAAGCACTGGCTGGCCATTGCGACACGGTCAATGTGATCCTCAATGCCGATGGCTCTGTCACCGTGAATGATAATGGCCGCGGTATTCCGGTTGCTATTCACTCTGAAGAGGGAATATCAGCTGCTGAAGTGATTATGACACAACTGCACGCTGGCGGTAAGTTTGACCAAAATTCTTATAAAGTTTCTGGTGGTTTGCACGGTGTAGGCATTTCTGTAGTGAATGCTCTTTCAACTGAATTAGAGCTAACCATTTGGCGCGATGACAAAGAGCATCAAATTAAATTTGAACATGGCGTTTCAACAAAGCCACTTGAAATTACTGGTGATGCTGCCGGGCGCAAGGGAACGCAAGTGCGTTTTCTACCTAGCCCAGAGACTTTCACTATGATCGAATTTGACTATAAAACGCTTGAGCATCGCTTAAGAGAACTGGCGTTTTTGAACTCTGGTGTGCGCATTGTTTTAACGGATAATCGCGGTGCTGACCCGGTGATTGAAGAGCTGCTCTATGATGGTGGCCTAGAAGCTTTCGTTAAGTATCTAGATGAAAATAAAAGCCCGCTTATCGACACACCTATCACAGTGAGTGCTGAAAAAGATGGCATCACTGTTGAAGTCGCTATGTGGTGGAATGATAGCTACCATGAGAAAGTTTTGTGTTTTACCAACAACATCCCGCAAAGAGATGGCGGTACGCACCTGGCCGGATTTAGAGGGGCGTTAACCCGTGTGGTCAATGGCTACGCTAATTCTTCTGGTATTGCCAAGAAGGAAAAAGTTTCTCTTACTGGTGATGATGCTCGTGAGGGGCTGACCTGTGTGCTTTCAGTGAAAGTGCCTGACCCGAAATTCTCATCTCAAACCAAAGATAAGCTTGTTTCTTCTGAAGTGCGTCCTGTTGTTGAAAGCTCTCTCAATGAAGTGCTTAGTCAATGGTTTGAAGAGCACCCCACTGAGGCAAAAATTCTCATTAATAAAGTTGTTGAAGCGGCAGCGGCAAGGGAAGCAGCTAAAAAAGCGCGAGAGCTTACCCGGCGCAAAGGCGCACTTGATGTTGCGAGTTTGCCCGGGAAATTAGCGGATTGCCAAGAGCGCGATCCGGCTAAATCTGAACTCTTCCTCGTCGAGGGCGACAGCGCGGGTGGGTCTGCCAAACAAGGCCGAAATAGAGAAAACCAAGCCATCTTACCTTTGCGTGGTAAGATCTTAAATGTTGAGCGTGCTCGGTTTGACAAGATGCTTTCTAGCCAGGAAATTGGCACATTAATCACTGCACTTGGCACTGGTATTGGCCGTGATGATTTTAATATAGAAAAATTACGCTATCATAAAATCATCATCATGACGGATGCTGACGTTGACGGTGCGCACATTCGCACACTACTTCTCACCTTCTTCTATCGGCAAATGCCTGAACTGATTGAAGGTGGTTATCTCTATATTGCTCAACCACCGCTTTATAAAGTGAAACGCGGAAACTCAGAGCAATATTTGAAAGACCAGGATGCATTTGAAGATTATCTAATTGATAGTGGGCTTGATGAAACCAGTTTGCATTTGGCAAATGGCGAAGTTCGAAGCTCTCAAGATTTGCGTCAGGTTGTTTATGATGCCAAAGAATTTGAAGCCACGTTAAAAGGCCTGCATAGTCGCTACACCCGCTCAGTTGTTGAGCAAGCCGCCATTTGCGGCGCACTTAATCCTGAGCTTTTAAACACACCTGATAAAGCTTTAAGTGTTACAGCACAAATTGCTGAACGTTTGAATGCTATTTCTGATGAAACTGAAAAGGGATGGGAAGGCAAAGTTCGCGACGATAAGGGACTTAGTTTTTCCAGGCGTTTACGCGGTGTGAAAGAAGTTCATGTGCTTGATGAAGCTCTTATCAACTCAGCTGATGCTCGCAAGTTAAATGGCTACGCAACAGCGCTTGATGAAGTTTTTGGCGGTATGGCGAAATTGGTTCGCCGTGACGATACAAAGGAGATCAATGGTCCGGTTGCCTTACTCGAGGCTGTTTATGACATTGGTCGCAAGGGCTTGAGTATGCAGCGCTATAAAGGACTTGGCGAAATGAACGCGGATCAGTTGTGGGATACCACACTCGACTCTTCTGTGCGCACGCTCTTGCAAGTGAAAATTGGTGAGCTAGATGAAGCTGACGATATCTTCTCAAAACTAATGGGTGATGTTGTTGAACCACGCCGTGAGTTCATTCAAGACAATGCGCTTAGCGTTGATAATCTGGATGTGTAAACTTTTCCCAATAGTTTAAATAGATTCTTTTACTTGTTAGCTGCCTCTTGACCTTCCTTTAAATGGAGGCTTTAGACTGGATGATTAAGAAATTGTCATCCTTTAACATTGTGAGATTCTGTTATGAGTTTTGAGATATTACCCAACTGGCATCCTTTTTTTGTGCATTTCACAATCGCTTTGATTTCGGTTGGCTCTGTTCTCTATATTGTGTCTAATTCGTTTCCCACTCATTCGAAATGGGGAAAAGATATCTTACTTGTTTCTGTTTGGTCTTTAGTTTTGGCTGGAGCTTTTACAGTTTTAACGCTCATTGCTGGCCTACACGCCTATTTAACAGTTGCCCATGATGGTTCTTCACATATGGCTATGACTGATCACAGGAATTGGGGTTTTGGCACTGGTGTTTTGCTATTTATCAGTTTGTGTTGTCTTAAATTTTTTTCTCTTCATATAGCGGCTCGACTGTTCACTTCTTTCATTTTCATACTCCTCCTTAGCTCTGTTTTAATTACTGGATATAAAGGCTCTCATTTGGTTTATAAATTTGGGCTTGGGGTACAATCTCTTCCAACTACGCTTCAGGGACATGATGATCATCATCATGACAAAGAAAAAAAGAAGAATGAGAATTCTGATCATTCTCATAATCATGATGGACATTCTCATTAAGTTGTGCTGGTTTTTACCAAAATTGTTCAACCCTGTTTACTATTCTGGACGCAAGCCATGCACATAATATTATTGCCAGGCCTGGATGGCTCTGGTCTGTTTTTTGAGGCCTTTCGAAAGCTTTTGCCGTCCTCTGTTAGCTCTCAAATCATTTCTTATCCAAGAGATGAGTGTTTGACCTATGAAGACACAGTTGATCATATTTACGAGCAACTACCTCGCGATCGGGATTATGTTCTTATAGCTGAATCATTTTCAGGCCCGGTCGCTATAGACATTGCGGCTCTTGCCCCTCTTAAGTTAAAGGGGCTTATTTTAGTTTCAACTTTTTGTTTCTCGCCTCTAACTCCTTTGAAAACTCTAATTGCCTCTAGATTGCTGTTTTTACTGAACTTTTCAGCACCACCGCGTTTCATCAACTGGCTATTATGTAACGATATGGAGCTGGATTTATCTGGGCGCGTGGCCCGTGTTGTTGATGCCTTACCAACAGAGACGTTGAAAAGCCGTGTGCAATCTGCACTTCAGGTTGATTTGCGCGGGGCGTTAGATGATGTGGAAGTTCCTATCATGCTGCTCAAGGCTAGCGAAGATCGTTTGCTGGATCCTTCGTCATCTCATACGATTAAGAAATATTATGATAGTGCTGAACTATTCGAGGTTGAGGGGCCTCATTTTTTACTCCAATGTAATCCTGAGGAATGTTTAAGGGCTATTCAAATTTTTTTAAAACGTACTCAATCTTCTCTCTCGGATGTGTAGACAATAATTATTAATTCTATTGGCCCGTGCGCGCCTAGGGTGAGTGTTTGTTCTATATCAGCTGTTCTTGATGGACCGCTAATCATATTGATAGAGCGAGGTGGGAAAGGTTTGTTGTTTAGCTCAGCTTCTTTCTTCCCCTTTGCAAAAGCTTCTTCATATGTTTGGCACAGTGAGTTTTTGTCTAACAGAACGATATGACATGTGGCGAGATAGTTTAACCAGGTTGGGTTTTCGCATCCTGAATTTAAAAATAATGTACCTGTCTCGGAAGCTGCTGCAAAGGCCGTTGTTAGCGCGCAGTTTAAGTTGTAATTTTCTTTATTTTTTTCAAAGCTCTCAACTTCAATGAAATTTATTGCGCTGTTTTTCGGGGAGTTTATTTTATTGTTTTTACCTATAAGAAGGTCATGTCCATAAGGTTTTTCTTTTAGAATTTCTTCTAATTTTTCATTTATCTGATTTTCATAACATTCATATATTTCAGCGCTTTGTGACGTTAAGATCTCTTTGAATTGAGCTAATTTATCTTCTAGAGTTTTTTTCTCTGGTAGGTATTTGAACTCTTGATAGGCTTCTTTTTGCCGTATTAATTTTAGCTTTTGTTCTTTTGATAAAGTTACCTTCTTCGTGGCCTCTTTAACGTTTTTCAAAAATTTTGAACGCCGGCTTTCGTTTGGTTTTATTTGAGGGGTGATATTCGTCATTTTATTTGCCCTGCCCCTCTTTTTTAACTCTTTTGTTCTCTTGTGAACTATCCTTTTTACAACTTAATTTCCAGGCGTCTTGAAAATTTGTTTTTGCAATTGTTGGGAGGGTTCTATGTTTTTGCCAGGCCTTCACACCAGGCACTTTATTCATCAGCCAATTTTGTTTAGCCGCAATTGAAAGACAAGGTAAGACGGCTTTCATTGTTAAATTATATAGCCTTGGCCGTTTGGCTAACTGGCTCCATACATACATCGAAGTTTTGGCGAAAAGTGTTCTTTTCGTTAAAGGTTTTTCTCGCAATTTTCGCATTAATTTTGTTAATGGTATTTGCATGGGGCACACTTCATTACAGCGGCCACAAAAGCTCGATGCAAAGGGCAGGTCTTTTGCGCTTTCTCCAAAATAATGTGGAGATAAAACAGAACCCATGGGGCCGGGATAGACGGTGCCATAAGCATGCCCTCCTAAATTTTGATAGACAGGACAATGATTTAGACAAGCACCGCACCTGATGCATCTGAGCATTTCAGCAAACTCAGAGCCTAGCATTTTGCTTCTGCCATTATCTAAGAGAACTATATGAAATTCTTCTGGACCTGATGTGTCTTCTTCTCGTTTTGGACCTGTTGCAAAGGTTGTATAGGTCGAGATTGATTGACCGGTTGCTGAGCGCGCTAATAACCTTAAAAGAACAGTTGCATCCTCTAAAGTTGGAACGAGTTTTTCTAAACTTGCAATGACGATATGGGTTTTTGGCAAAGATTGGCAGAGATCTCCATTGCCTTCATTCGTGACAATGATAGATGTGCCAGTTTCTGCGATGAGAAAATTGGCGCCTGTTATGCCGATATCTGCATTGATGAATTTTTCTCTTAAAATATGGCGCGCTTCTTGTACAAAATCAGCCGGCGTTTCTAACTTGCGATCTTTAGCCAAGTTTTTATGTGTTTTTAGGAAATCTTTTCGTATATTTTCCCTGGTTAAATGAACAGCTGGAGCAATGATGTGGCTTGGCATTTCATCTCTGAGTTGAATGAGATATTCGCCTAAATCTGTTTCAACCGTTTCATAGCCCTTATCTTCCAGAAAATGCGTTAGGCCGATTTCCTCCCCCACCATGGTTTTGCCCTTGGCAATGAGCTTGGCATCTTTGGTGGCGCAAATTTCATCTATGATATCTAGGGCATCTTGTGGTTCAGGGGCAAAATGCAGTTGCCCGCCAGATTTTTGAACGGCGGCCTCAAATTGTTCTAAATAGCCCTCTATATTTGCTAAAGTATGATTTTTAATGCGAACGGCCTGATCTGAGAGCTCAGAAAATTCTGGCAATGCGGCTTTGGCTTTGGTTCTTTTACCAACAAACCCTGAAGGAATGACGGATAATGCCTGTTGTAATTTTTCATCGAGAAGAGCGGCATGCGCTCTTTCATTAAAAGAGGATGCGTTTTTTGAAAGAGAGGCATCTTCCAAAGTAGGTGTCTGGTTCACTTGTTTTTCAAAAGTTTGATTGGACATACTTTTTCTTTTATCATTAACTCAGTCAATATTTTTAGTGCGGTATTTTTCAATTCTTCAACTTCAAGGTTCAACACTTCTCATTTTCAAATCATTAGCGTCTGTTAGATCGCTGAATTCAACGAAATGCATCTCATCACCTATAAGCATTTTATCATAATTGTTATTAATTCGGTTAAAAAAGGCTTTGTCCTATGAAACGTATTTTTTTCATTTTTCTTTTTGGGATTTTCGCCATCGGAGCGATTTTTGGCGCTAAGCAATATGGGTATTTTGCGCCTAACATTACGGACCTTAAGAAAGATAGTTTTGTTCAAAGCCGCGCTGCTCCTGAAGCTGCGACTGGCCGAACAGAGCGCCGTGAAGTGCGCGGGCAAAAGTTCATGGTGGCAACAGCAAACCAACATGGTTCTCAAGCCGGCCTGGAGATTTTAAAAGCTGGCGGTAGTGCCATGGATGCCGCTATTGCGGCGCAGCTTGTTTTAAATGTGGTTGAGCCTCAATCATCTGGAATTGGCGGCGGTGCCTTTTTGCTTCACTTTGATAAAGCTTCTTCTTCACTTCAAACATATGATGGACGCGAAACGGCGCCGAAGGCAAGTACGGAACACTTATTTTTGCGCGCGGATGGGAGCGCTCTTGGATTTGGTGAGGCTGTTCGCTCTGGTCGCTCAATTGGAGTTCCCGGGTTAATTAAGATGATGGAGCTAGCCCATGAAACTCATGGGAAATTACCATGGGTAGAGCTGTTTCAACCGGCGATTAAACTGGCGCGGTCTGGTTTTCCTGTTTCGAAAAGATTGCATAACTTGCTAACCCGCAAAGGCGCAGACTTTTTTAACCCACAAGCACGTGCTTTATTTTTCAAAAGTGATGGAGCGGCACTTGCTGTTGGTGAGACCTTAAAGAACTTAGAGTTAGCTGGTAGTTTAGAGCTCATCGCATCGAAGAAATCAGCAGGCTTTTATGAGGGCGAACTTGCTCAGAATATCATTAAAGCTGCGAAAGAAGCCCCTGTTGTTGCCAGTCAACTCACGTTGGAAGATTTAAGCTCATATGAAGCTAAACTGCGTGCGCCTATTTGTGGACCCTATTTGAAACTTAAAGTCTGCGGCATGGGGGCTCCTTCATCGGGGGGGACAACTGTTGCTATGATTTTAGGACTGATTGAACCGCTTGACCTGGGTAAGACCATGAGTGCTGATGCGCTTCATAAAATCGCGGAAGCTGAAAAACTCGCTTTTGCTGATCGCAATCATTATATGGCTGATGCCGATTTTGTTCCTCAACCCAAAGGCTTTTTATCTCGGGATTATCTTTCAAAACGGCGTGAACTCATTCAACCTAAAACTGCTATTGAAAAGGCAAAACCTGGTGATGTGCCTTTGGCTGAAAAAGCGTCTCTAGGTGAAGATGCGACTATTGAACTTGGGGGTACAACCCACATCTCTATTATCGACGCGGATGGCAATGCTGTTTCTATGACGAGTTCGATTGAAGGGGCTTTTGGCTCTGGTCAAATGGTTGGTGGGTTTCTACTCAACAATCAACTTACGGACTTTTCGTTTAAACCCATGGATAAAGAGGGCAAACCAATTGCCAATCGTGTGCAACCGATGAAACGACCGCGTTCATCAATGGCCCCCACAATTGTTTTTGATGAAAATGATGATGTACGCATTGTGGTTGGCTCGCCGGGAGGATCTCGGATCATTCTTTTTGTGGTGAAAGCTTTGGTTGCTCACCTTAATTGGGGGCTTGGACCTCAAGAAGCCGTTTCATTGCTAAACTTTGGTTCTAGAAACGGCCCCTTTGAGTTGGAAAAACATACAGAAGACATTATACTAAAATCTGCTTTGGAGGCTTTGGGCCAGAAGGTTCGCCTTGCTGACATGACGTCTGGAGCGCAAATGATCGTCATTAAAAATCAAGAACTTATTGGCGGAGCAGACCCTCGCCGCGAAGGTGTTGTTCTTGGTGAATAAACTTTAGAATGCAAAATTGTGTTAAAAATTAATGTCATTGGTGCTGGAATTTTAGGTCTTTGGCAGGCATATCGCTTTGCCAAAGCTGGACACCAGGTTCACCTTTTAGAAAAATCTGAAACTCTTTTTGAAACTGCTTCCAGCCGATTGGCAGGGGCTATGCTTGCGCCTTTTTGCGAATCTGAGGCAAGCCAACGAGACCTTATTCCACATGCTCTTCGCTCCCTTGCGCTGTGGTCCGAGGGGCCTTGTGACTTTGAAAGCAAGGGTACACTCATTATTGCCCCACCGCGGGACCGAGTTGAGCTGACAAGTTTTGCCAAGCGAACCATCGAGCACCAGCATATCAAATCGGAGACAATTGCTAAATTAGAACCTGCTCTTGAAGGCAGGTTTAATGAAGCGCTTTATTTTGAGAAGGAAGGCCATTTAGCGCCGCGGCCAGCACTGAAAGCTTTAATTGCTGCATTTAGAGAACTCGGTGGCGAAGTTACTCTTGGCTTTACTGACACACCTCCTAAAGCAGACTATACCATCGATACCAGGGGCATGGGAGCTAAGTCAGAACTCAAGGCCAAAGATAGGGCCTTACGGCCAGTTCGCGGTGAAATGGTTGTTGTGCATGCACCAGGTTTGAAACTATACCGCCCCATTCGCCTGCTTCATCCTCGTATGCCGTCTTACATAGTGCCCTGGCCAGATGATCATTATATGATTGGAGCGACCGTTATAGAATCTGATGATGAGGGGCCGATTACTCTGCGTTCAGGTTTAGAGTTGCTTGGTTCAGCCTTTACCGTTCATCCTGCCTTTGGTGACGCTAAAATCATTGAATTTAATGCCGGCAGTCGGCCTTCATTTTTTGATAATTTACCCAAAATTGTTCTTGATGAGACCCATATTTTTGTTAATGGTGCATACAGGCATGGATTTTTGCTGGCTCCTTTATTAGCTGAATTGGTTTTGGCTCATATCGAAAATGGGGAGCCAATTGAAGGATTGTTTCAATGAGGGGTTATCGCCAATGAATGTTACCATTAATGGCAAGGCAGAGGAAATTACCGAAATTACGCTAGCGGCACTCTGCAAGCGGTTTTTGGATCACCCACACACAATTGCTACAGCTGTGAACGGACAGTTTGTTTCCGTGAACGATCGGCCTGAATACGCCCTTAAAGATGGCGATAAGGTCGAAATTCTCTCTCCTCGACAAGGTGGGTAAATAGGCAGACAGAGCAATAAGGCTTGTGCTTAAATATTTGACCTGAGACCTTCGGACGGCTTGACAGTTAGGGGGTTCAGCCTCACAAAGATATACGTAATTTTTTATGAAATCTTTTTAGTACAAATCTTTTTTAGTGAAGTCTTTTTTAGTGAAGATTATGACCAATTCTCAATTCAAGCTTTATGACACCTCTCTTTCTTCGCGTCTTATAATGGGAACCGCGCTTTATCCGTCTCCTCAAAGTCTCATAGACTCTGTAAAAGCTGGCGGATCTGAAATTGTGACTCTTTCGCTGCGCCGAGAGACAGCTGGAGACGGTGCTGCAAATGATTTTTGGGAACATATACAAAAGCTTAATGTCAACTTGCTGCCGAATACGGCTGGGTGCAAAACAGCAAAAGACGCAATCACGACCGCGCAGATGGCGAGAGAAATCTTTGGCACGAAATGGCTGAAGCTTGAAGTGATTGCCAATGATGACACATTACAACCTGACCTATTTGAATTGGTTGAAGCCACGAAAGAGCTTTCTTCGCAAGGGTTTCAAGTCTTTCCTTACACAACTGAAGACCTTGGGGCTGCTGAAAAATTATTAGAAGCAGGCGCCGAAGTTTTGATGCCCTGGGGGGCGCCGATTGGGACGGGGCGCGGATTGATGAACCCTTATGCTCTTCGGACAATGCGTTCTTACTTTCCTGATACTCCATTGATTGTTGACGCTGGCATTGGCGCACCTTCTCATGCAGCAGAAGCAATGGAGATGGGTTACGATGCCATTTTATTAAACACGGCTATTGCTAAAGCTGGTGACCCTGTGGTCATGGGCAAAGCGTTTAAGCTTGCGGTTGAAGCGGGGCACCTGGCACATCAAGCTTTGCTTATTGAACAACGAGACATGGCTAGCCCTTCTACCCCTGTTGCGGGCACACCCTTTTTTGATTTGGACAAAATAAATTGAAACCTAAGTTTACTAAATTTAACTTTCCTAAATTTTACCCAGTTCTCCCTGATGTGAACTGGATTGAGCGCCTGGCTCCGCACGGTATAAAGGTTGTCCAATTACGACTTAAGGATGCAGAACCAGCTGAGATTGAGCGACAAATACTGGCTTCGCTTGAGATTACCAAACGCTTTAATATTCAATTGATCGTCAATGATTATTGGCAAGCTGCCATTCGGCTTGGTGCTGATTATATTCATTTGGGACAGGAAGATTTAGAAGCTGCTGACCTTAAAGAGATCAAGGCAAATAACATTAAACTTGGTGTTAGCACTCACTCTCTTGAAGAGCTTGATATTGCTTTAAAGGCTGAGCCGGATTACATCGCTCTTGGGCCTGTTTATGAAACAATTTTGAAGAAAATGAAATGGGCACCACAGGGATTAGATAATGTTCATCTTTGGCGCACAAAAACCGAGCTGCCTTTAATTGCCATTGGCGGGATCACCCCCAAACGTGCCCCGCTTGTACTGGATGCTGGTGCGGATAGTGTCGCTGTTGTAACGGATTTAGTCACAGCTGAAGACCCGGAAGTTCAAACCCGGCTTTGGGTTGAACAAATTTCATAAAACCAATTGAAATCAAAACCTTACCGGCTTTAACCATTCTAATGGTTTTGAGAGTATCATTTTGTGCTTTGCGCCTATACTCAGAGATCTGCTTTAAAAAAAATGTATCGTCTCGTTTGTTTGACATATCATTAGACTATTAATGCGCTTGTATTATTAATTCATACCTGGATTGACACGCCTCATGCCCTATAAATTATTGCTCAGTGAAGAAATATCCCCAGCGATACGCCGTATTGGTCATGAGCAATTAACAAGGGCACGGCGTGAACTTAGTTCCACGCAGAATATACAAGCTGGTGTACACAAAACCCGCTCTTGTTTGAAACGGTTTCGGTCACTACTTCGCCTAGCACGGCCAATGTTGGGTGAAGCTGTTTTTCGTAAAGAAAACAAACGACACAGGGATATTGCCCGCGCTTTAGCACAACCGCGCCAGGCGGGTGCCCTTTTAGAGACCATTACAAAATTAGAGCAGCGTGATGATTTCTCTCATTTCCTTCCCTTAATCACTGAACTTAAGTCATTGATTAAGAAACAAAAAAAAGAAACTGAAAATGAACTAGAGCTTATTTCACTTGTCTCTCTTGTTGAGACCCTTGATGCGTCTATTGAACGGTGGAAAAAGCGCCCATTTGAGACTGTATCTTTTGAATGCTTAGCGCATGGTTTTGGCCAGACTTATGACAGGGGACGCAAGAGTTTGATGATCGCGATTGAGCGGGATGATAATTTTTATCTGCATGAATGGCGCAAGGATGTACAGCAGACCTGGCGCCATATGCAGATTTTAACGCTTATTTGGCCTGAGGATATTATGCCTCGCATTCGGCTGGCCAGAGAAATTTCTAAATTACTTGGCACCGAAAATGACATCTCAGACCTTGAGCGTTTTATGCAAACTAACAAAAAGAGGTTGAAGAAAAATAAGACCTTAAAACCTCTTTACAAACCATTTCGCTCAGCCCTTCGCACTGTTTGCCGCGACCTTTCATTGCACGCTGTTGAGCGTGGCAGACGTCTTTATGCCTTTGAAGCGACAGCACTATCTGATGCGATGACCGTTTATTGGAAAACATCAAAAGCATTACAACCTATGCCAAATGTTGTTTTAGAGTTGAGTAATATTAAAGAAAGCCCAAAGGCAAACAGGGCAAAATCCCCTGTACGCGAGAGCACACCTCAACCTTCTGCTTTAGAGCGTATGCGTGCAGCCAATGCCGCCCAAAAAAGAGATGCTGAGCCGAAACAGCAAACAAAACCAACTACTGTCGCTGATAAGCAATCACCAATTGTAAAAATTGTGCCTAAGGCCCCTACTCCTCAACGCGCTCCTGAAAAGAAAGAATGATCTGAAAGAGGAAATTGAACATATTACTATCCTTCCTAGCTTTACTCATTTCCCTACCCTTTTTTTACTTCTTATTTTTCACCCTAGTTGTACAAACAAATCAGCTGAGAATATTAAACTTTTGTAATAATCAGTTAAATTTGTTGACCTGCCATTGTTTAGACATTCTCATAAGGAGAATAAAAGTTTCCAATATCGAAAGTTCGGGATCAGTTTATTTTTCGTTATTGGGACACATTCATCTTTTTAAGTCATTGCTGTGCACCTCAGTTTCTCTTAGTTTTTTAGCTTAGAGGTGATACTGGAACACACAGAAAATAAACGAGGTTTAATTCATGCGCTCTTCACTTGCCTCTCACACCCCTCTTATCAACTTTCTACTCTCTTGCTCACAGAGCCTATCTCAAACCAGTTTTTCTCAATTTAGAAGGGGCAGTTTGCGATACTTCTCGCTTTCAACGATTGCGCTTGTGAGCTTGCTTAGTGGATCACTTGTTTTTTCTCCCCAGGAAGCGCAGGCGCAACAAAATGACTTTGCGCATCAAAACTCTATTTATGAAGCTAATCTTTATAAAAGACGGGTTTTAAGAGCGCGTTTGCAAGAGAACCAGCCCATTGAAGAATGGATCAGGCGCGCGATTGTTGAGCGGGGTAAAAACCCTGAGACGGCGCGGCGCTCATATGAAGCAGCCTTAAAAATAGCATCAGAGAAAGCCTCGCTTTGGTTGGAGCTTTCAAAAACCATTCAAACGATCTCTTTGCGCAAACCTCGAAATTACAATCGCCATCAACTCTATCGGGATGGAACTGCTGCGAGTTATAATGCCTACCGCTTTGCGAGCTCTGAAGCTATTAAAGCTGATGCGCTTGGTGTTTTAGCAGGCTTTTTAAAGGCACGCTCTTACTGGCGTCCAGCTTTAGATGCTTATAAAGCAAGCCTTACTCTCAGACCTGATGAAACACTTGCACAGATATACAAAGAACTGCGTGCTGAAAAAGGGTTTCGCATTACAAACTATAAAATGAACTCAGATCTTTTGAACCCACGGCTCTGTGTGCAATTTTCTGAAAACTTGTTTGCTCGAGGCACTGACTATTCAACCTTTGTGAAAATTAACAAAGAAGACCCAGATGGAGTGCGGGTTGAACGCCGCCAAATTTGTATTGATGGATTTAAACATGGTGAGACTTATAAAGTTTCCTTGCGCCAAGGGCTGCCCTCGATCGTTGGTGAGCAGCTTTTAAAAACTTCTGATTTAACCGTTTATGTCAAAGACCGCAGTTCGTCGGTTCGCTTTTCTTCTAAATCTTTTGTGCTTCCTAAATTTGGCCAGCGCGGCCTGCCTCTCATGAGCGTGAATACAAAAGAAGCTTCTCTTTCGCTATATCGTGTTGGGGACAGGAACCTAGTCGGCTCTTTGCTTGATGGGCAGTTTCAATCTGACCTTGGCACTTATGAGACGGAGCAACTGCGCAACCGTTTTGGTGCTGAAGTTTGGAAGGGCAAGGTGGATATTACCACCAAGCTTAATAAAGACATCACAACAGCTGTGCCTATTGGCAAAGTTTTGCCAGAGATGAAACCTGGACTTTATGTTGTTCGTGCCTGGCCTTCCAATAGTAAATATGGATCCAGCCGAGGTTCAACCCAATGGTTTATTATTTCTGATATTGGTCTTTCAACTTTAAAAGCTCAAAATGGGCTTTATGGATTTGTTCGCAGCATTACCTCAGCTGAGCCAATGGCAAATGTTTCCGTGCGGTTACTTGCGCGCAACAACGAAGTTCTTGGTACTTTTAAGAGTGATGCCAAGGGCATAGTGAAGTTTGAAGGCGGGTTGTTGCGTGGCAAAGGCGGTAACCGGCCGGCTCTTCTCGTTGCGAATGGTAAGACTGGCGATTATGGCTTTGTTGACCTGACAAAAGCGGCGTTTGATTTAACAGATCGCGGTGTGGCTGGACGGGATGCACCTGGGCCGCTTGATGGATTTATCTTTACTGAACGCGGCGTATATCGCCCTGGTGAAGAGGTGTTTCTAACTGCGCTGCTTCGGGACCAAAACGCGAAAGCCGTTACAGGTTTGCCGCTGACACTTGTTTTCACCCGACCTGATGGCAAAGAACATAAACGAGTGACCTTGCCTGACCAGGGCGCAGGTGGGCGCAGCTTCGCACTTCCTCTCATAGAATCAGCGATGACTGGTACATGGCGTGTGCAGGCTTATGGTGATATCAAAGCGTCACCTGTTGCCTCTACATCCTTCCTGGTTGAGGATTATGTTCCTGAGCGGATGGAATTAACTCTTAAAAAAGACAGCGAGCTTTGGTCAAGTCAAACACAGGCTGAAGTCCGTGTGGCTGGGTCTTATCTATACGGTGCGCCGGCAGCTAAGCACCAGCTGAAGGGCGAAGTGACCATACAGCGCCGTTCAAAGGGCCTTCAAGGGTTTGATGGGTTTGAATTTGGTTTAACGGATGAGAAATTTCTCAATGTACACAAGCCATTAAACAACATTGGCGTTTTAAACGAAAAGGGTAAGACGACGCTTAAGCTAGACTTACCGAATTTCGTGCGTCCTTCAAAACCTATTGAAGCAAGGATGAATATTCGTTTGCTTGAACCAGGTGGACGGCAAGTCGTGCGGGCCATTACGCTTCCTGTTGCCAATGAAAAACCGATGATTGGTATTAAGAAGCTTTTCAAATCCTCTGAGCTTAAAACCGGTGAAGTGGCTGAATTTGAGATTGTCCGTCTTGATAAACGAGCTAAGCGTACATCTGAAGTTTTGAAATGGGAACTACTGGATGTGCAAAAGAGCTACCAATGGTATAGCCAAAATGGTCGCTGGCGCTCAGAGCCTGTGGTTTACACAAACCGTGTTGCCAAGGGTGAAGTGACAACATCTGAAGATGGTTCCGTTCAAATTAAAGTGCCGGTGAAACGTGGCAATTACCGCCTTGAAGTTGTATCGAACACATTTAACCAGTTGGCTGCGAGCACGCGTTTTTCTGTTGACTGGTATGCGGCGCGAGATGCTGACACGCCTGACATATTAGAACTGGCGACACAAAAATCCACCTATGATATCGGTGAGAAAGTATCGCTTACTCTAAAACCGCAAGCAAAGGGTAAAACTCTTATTGCGATTATGAATGAAGCCTTACTTGATGTGCGCGAAGTTTCTCTTGGGGCTGATGGTGGTGACATTGAGTTTGAAGTTTCGAAAGATTGGGGTGTTGGGGCATATGCGGTTGCGATGCATTACCACACGCTTGATGAAACTATTCAACAAATGCCTGGCCGCGCTATTGGTGTGAAATGGCTGAAGACAAATGAAGCACCGCGCAAACTTGAAATTGGTTTGAGTTTACCTTCCAAACAAAAAGCCAATGAAACACTGCGTGTGCCTGTTGAAGTAAAAGGTTTAAGCGAGGGCGAGACGGCTTATGTCATGGTCTCAGCTGTAGATGAGGGCATTTTAAGCCTGACGAATTATGCGACACCTCGCCCGGATAAACATTATTATGGGCAACGAAGGCTCTCAGCTGAAATCAGAGATATTTATGGCCACTTGATTAATGGCATGAACGGCACCATAGGCCGCATACGCACTGGCGGCGATGCTGGCGGATTGGCCCTCCAGGGCAAGCCTAATAGCATTAAGCCTGTCGCGCTTTATTCTGGCATTGTCAAAGTGGATAGCTCTGGCAAGGGGGAAATCTCATTTGAGGTGCCTCAGTTTAACGGGCGCTTGCGTGTGATGGCTTATGCCTGGAGTGACACGAAACTCGGCACGCTTGAGAGCGAGCTTACTGTTCGTGATCCGATTGTGGCGCTTGCCAGCATGCCTCTCTTTTTAACAAAAGGGGATGCATCAAAACTCTTCCTATCACTCGACAATGTCGATGGTGTTGAGGGTATGTATAAGCTTGATGTTTCTTCTACTGGTAAATTAGAGTTTAAGGCAGAAGAATTTACGAAACCGCTTGAATTGAAAAAAGGCTCGCGAGTTAATCTGGCGCTTTCTATGAAAGCGCTAAAATTAGGGGCTGCTAAAATTGCGGTTAAGCTAACAAATGATAGTGGATTTAGCCTTGCGCACTCTTATGACATTCAGGTGAACCCACCGCAACCTGATGCCTCTTGGCGCACTGTTAAGATGCTTTCAGCAAATGGAGGAAAACTCTCTCTTACAACTGATGTGTTTGCTGACCTAATCCCTGAGACTGCGAGCGCTTCTGTTACCATTGGCAACAGAGCGGGGCTTGATGTCACGGGTATTTTTGAAGCCTTAAAACGCTATCCTTATGGGTGTGCGGAACAAACAACCAGCCGCGCTATGCCACTTCTTTATGTCTCACGCATTGCACCTCTTTATGGACAATCTATCGCAAAAGACCTTCCGAAGCAGATGGAAAAGGCCATTGCTCGTTTGGCATCTTTGCAGAATAGTCAGGGTGGATTTGGACTTTGGTCTCCGCATAGTGCGGATATGTGGTTGACGGCTTATGTCACTGATTTCCTCACGCGAGCGAAAGAGCAGAGCTACACTGTGCCACCAGAGATGATCACAACAGCGCTTGCTCGATTGAAAAATACGGTGAATTTTGCCAGTGATTTTTCAAAAGGCGGTGAAGACTTAGCCTATGCACTTTATGTTCTAGCACGCAACGGCGAAGCTAATATTGGTGATCTGCGCTATTATGCTGACACGAAAATCAAAAACTTTTCAACGGCGCTTGCTCAATCACAAATTGCCGCTAGCCTAGCTATGTACGGAGATCAGGCTCGGTCCCAAGCTGCCTTTAAGGTGGCGTTTGAGAGCATTATTAATGCACAAGAAAAAACCGGCACTGGATATTATCGCCGTGATTTTGGCACAGATTTACGCGACAGAGCAGCCATCTTGGCTCTCAGTTCCGAAGTTAAATCAAAAGCTGTGCCACAAGCCAAACTCATTAAGGCCGTATTACAAGCACGAAGTGAAAAAACGATTACATCAACACAAGAAAACGCGTGGATGCTACTTGCTGCCAATGCTTTAGAGGCAACAGACCGCTCGATTTTGCTTGAGATTAATGGTGAAGAAAAACAGGGTGAACAGCGCTATAACTTTACCCCTTCTGAATTATCTCAATCACCTTTTTCAGCCACGAACAAAAGTGCTGAAGATGTAAGCGCTATCTTGACCATTCATGGCAGTTCAGAAAATCCACTACCGGCGCTTGAAAAAGGCATTGGTTTGAAGCGTCAATTCTTCACCATGGGTGGAAAAGAAATCTCGTTAATCAATGCGAAACAAAATGATCGGGTTGTTGTGGTACTCACTATCGCTGACAATGAATATAAGGGAGGCCGGTTGCTTCTGACTGATCGTTTGCCAGCGGGTTATATGATTGAAAACCCGAAATTGATGAGCAGTGCGAACTTGCGCGGCTTTAAATGGCTTAAGGTTGGTGCCTATCCAACGCACCAAAGTTTTAGAGATGATAAGTTTGTTGCCGCCTTTAACCTTTCAACCAGGTATAACAAATCTGAGCCTCGCCTAATCCGTGTTGCTTATATTATGAGAGCCGCTTTCCTTGGCCGGTATATTCACCCAGCAGCGAATGTTGAGGATATGTACCGTCCTAACCGGTTTGCTCGGACGAATGCTCAGAACATACTGATTGAAAAGCCTTAAGTTGAAAGATCTAAACATGAAAGTCTGGTCTTACATTCGTCAGAGTTTAGAGCGCGCTTACAATAAAAGTGCACTCCCTCTCTTCGCCTGGATTAGCTCAATCTGGCGCGGTGTGTTTTTCAGGCGATCTGTTTTGGCACTTACACTTCTGGCTGGGGTATTCATTATATCCGATGCCTCATGGAACCAGATGATGAAACGTCTGGCTCCAGTAGACCTTTCAGATACCTTTAACACCTCTGTTATTGTGGTTGACCGGAATGACCACCTGCTGCGTGCTTTTACAACGACAAATGGACGGTGGCAGTTACCTTTATCTCAAAAAGATGTGGCGCCGCATTATTATGACTTACTCCTCAACTTTGAAGATAGGTCCTTTTACAAACATCAAGGAATTGTGCCCAAGGCCTTTTTGCGCGCAGCTTGGCAATGGGGAAAGAACGGCCGCATAATTTCAGGAGGGTCTACACTAACCATGCAAGTTGCCCGCCTGATCTCTACGCATAAGTCTCAAGCCCATAGTTCGCGCATGAAAGGTCACCAATCGAAAGACCATAAAGCACCTCGCAATCGCAAATCTTTATGGACGAAATTTGCTCAAATCAAACTTGCCTTAAGGCTTGAAAAACACTTAAGCAAACAGCAAATCATGGAGCTTTATCTACAACTTGCCCCTTTTGGTGGAAACCTAGAAGGGGTTAGAGCGGCTTCTCTTGCTTATTTTGGCAAGGAGCCTAAATCTCTTTCCTTAGCTGAAGCTGCAACCCTTGTGGCCATTCCGCAATCTCCTGAAAGTCGCCGTCCGGATCGCTTCCCTAACCGTGCCAAAAAAGCACGTGACCGAGTATTACACCGGGCCTATACAAACGGCGTTATTTCTAAAGGGGATTATTTATATGCTTTGCGGCAGAAAATGATTGCGAAGCGTTTGGCTTTTCCAATGATTGCGCCGCACCTTTCTGAGCAAGTTAAGCTTGCAAATAACAAAGACAAAATTATCAAAACCACACTCCAACGCCATTTACAGGAAAAGTTAGAGACCTTAGCTCGCTCGCACGCATACCGCCTTGGTAAGGGCTTATCTGCAGCGATTTTAGTTGTGAACCATCAAACGGGGGAAGTGCTCTCTCATGTGGGTGCGGCTGATTATTTTGATCATGACCGCTTTGGGCCTATTGATATGACGCGGCGTATAAGATCGCCAGGTTCGACTTTAAAACCTTTTATCTATGGGATGGGGTTTGATGCAGGACTTGCTCATCCGGAAACTCTGATTGAAGATGCGCCGGTTCGCTATGGGCTTTATGCACCAGAGAATTTTGATGGAAAATTTCACGGCACAGTGACGCTTCGAAAAGCCCTTCAGACCTCGCTTAATATCCCAGCTGTTAAATTACTAGCTTCCATTAAACCTGCACGATTTAGTGCGCGCTTTCGTTATGCTGGTATTCATAAAACCATGCCAAACAACCTCGCCATAGCGCTTGGCGGCGTTGGCTTTAGCCTTTTTGATTTAACAAGAGGCTATTTGCACATTGCGAACCCGGAAAGTGCGGTTGAGCTTCATACTTTGAAATCTAAGGGGCAGACTACAGATGCTAAAGTTTTTAAGCACCGGCCTCTTCTTAGCCGGCAAGCTGCTTTCTATGTTAGTCATATTCTAAGAGGGGCGACACCGCCCAAGAATGCAAAGCCTGGTGAACTTGCCTATAAAACGGGGACGTCTTATGGCTATAGAGATGGATGGGCTGTTGGGTTTGATGGGAAATATTTGGTCGCTGTTTGGATTGGGCGCCCTGATGGCGGCGCTACGACAAATCTCACTGGTATTGGGGCCGCTGGCCCGCTTCTTTTTGATGCGTTTCAACATATTGGAGAAAAACGCGAACCGTTTCGCCCAGCTCCCTCTGGTATACTAACAGCGAGTGGTGATGATTTGCCTCCGCCGCTTCGGTTCTTTGATAAAAAGAAACGCCGGATGACTGCTAATTCGAAAGACGCAGTGATAGACCAAGTCCAAATTGCCTTTCCTCCAAAAGGAGCTGAATTTTATATGTCTAATCAACGGCGAAATAAATTCCAGATTGCTCTTAAAGCTACCGGTGGGAAGTTGCCTCTCACCTGGTTGGTAGATGGACGGTTAGTTTCTTCAAAAGCTTTTGAGCGAGAAAGTTCATTTCAACCGAATGAAAAAGGGTTTGTCGAATTTTCTGTGATTGATGCGCTTGGTAAAACTGATCGCGTTCAGATACGTGTGAGGTAAATAGTTTTTTCTCTATGTCTCTCACGGCTATTTCAAGTGCTAATGCACTTGAGCCTCCGAGGGGCGGCGCTTGCGCCGGGCTACACTAGCGTTTCGCCATGTCACTCAGCCAGAAAAGGGCTGAACTCCTTCTTCGTATGGTAAGAATTTTTAGTGAGTTTTTTCTTTCACTCGGTTATTATTTTTTATGCTCTTTCGGTTGCCCACAAGCAACCTCGCTATTTCTTTCGCTTTATTTAACGATTATCACATGCTTTTTACTGCCTGTGTTTATAGTTTGTCTTGCTCTTTAAATTTTATGGTTCTATTCGTTAATGAGAATGTACGAAAATTCTTTAAAGTCTGAATAGGGTCTCATGTTGAACAGAGCTGGTACTTTTCTTTCCTCACTTTCTCCTCATCTATGTTGGAGATTGTTTTGGCTCATCGGTTTTTTGCTTTGTGCCCTTGCATTGGCTTTTCATTTTTTTTCAGATAATTTTTCTTATAGCTACCGCGTGCGAGAAATGCCTATTCCAACCTTGGTTTTTGGGCTTTTTCTAACAGGTTGTCTGTTTATTGGTTTACGGTTTTTGGTCCCTAAACTTATAGCTGAGGACCAAAAACCTGCATTTTCATTAGGCTTTATATCACTCTCTCCTCTTTGCGCTCTTTTTGCGCTTGGCCTTTTAGCCAGACTTTTATTGATATTTAGCGAACCGGTTTTAGAAGATGACTACCATCGGTATTTGTGGGATGGCGGTGTTTTGGCGCATGGGATTAGCCCTTACAAATACAGCCCATCAGATATTTTAGAGAGTGAAGATACGCCGATGATGCTAAAAGAGCTCTCTTCATGGGCCTCTCCTGTACCCGAGCGAATTAATCATCCTGATTTGAGAACCATTTACCCAGCTGGTGCTCAGGCTTTATTTTCTGTGTCACATTTTTTTGGCCCCTGGTCACTCACGGCATGGCGACTGATGATCCTTATTGCTGAGCTGACAAGCTTTGCTGTTCTGCTTTCCATGCTCTCGCATGTAGCAAGGTCTCCCCTTTGGATCAGCCTTTATTGGTGGAATCCACTGGTGATTAAAGAGCTTATGAATTCAGCGCATATGGAAGCTGTTATGATGCCTTTTTTGCTTGGCGGTATATATCTCGCCATGAAAGGCCTTTATGCCCGTTCGAGTTTCATTTTAAGTTTAGCAGCCAGCATTAAATTTTGGCCGGCATTGCTTTTACCGCTTGTATGGAAGGTTTTGCTCAAACGGCCGTTCATTTTATGCGTTACAATACTACTTTCATTATTTATTGGCGCGGTGATTGTTTGGCCATTTCTTCAATCAGGATTGAATGAAAGTTCTGGTCTTGTGGCTTATGGTGTGAAATGGAAGACCAACTCTGCCTTTTTCCCTTTATTTGAAAGTCTCGTTTTATTTTTTACAGACTTGGTTTCATTCTCTCAAAAAACAGGCTCTTTATTAGCTAGAGCCATAGTCGGTTTATTTTTGGTTGGACTTGTTTTTTGGTTTGCGTTCACTAAATCTTTAAATAGTAGAAACAAGAATGAACGCTCTTTGTTTGCCCTTAGTTTTATCTGCTTTACACTCTTCCTACTGAGCCCAGCACAATTCCCTTGGTATTTCGTTTGGGTCGCGCCATTTTTGGTTTTTTATCCTCTTTGGGGATTTGTTGTTCTGGTACCTTTTATGGCGTTTTATTATTTAGGGTTTTACTTTAACACTATTGCCGCACTTAGAGATTATAAATTTTTACTTAGCTTTCTCATTTGGTTGCCGGTATGGGGTCTGCTTGCATTTGAGCTTTTAAATAATAGGAGACGCTCAGTTGCGCCTGTCTAAAAAAATATGCGTTATCATTCCGGCTTTAAATGAAGAAAACGCCATTGGCGATGTAATCCGTGATTTACCAGACTTTGTTGATCAAATTATTGTCGCTGACAATGGCTCTAAAGATGATACAGCGCCAATTGCTGCAAGCCTTGGTGCTGACGTGGTTTATGAGCTTGAGCCTGGTTATGGTGCAGCCTGCCTTAGAGGTATGAGTGCGGTTCGTGATGCTGAGGTGATTTGTTTTCTTGATGGTGATTATTCTGACTTTCCTGAAGATTTAGCCCATTTGGTGGACCCTATTCTCAAGGATGAAGCTGATTTTGTAGTTGGCTCTCGAACTGGCGGACAGGTCGAGAAAGGCGCACTTACACTGCCGCAAATTTTTGGCAACAGGCTTGCCTGTTTTCTTATGAACAGAATTTGGGGGACGACCTTCACTGATCTCGGCCCGTTTCGTGCAATTGATGCGGAGACGCTACAGAATTTACAAATGCAGGACAGAAATTTTGGTTGGACAATAGAGATGCAGATTAAAGCGCATATTTTGGATGCGCGAATTATTGAAGTTCCAGTACGTTATCGTCAACGTATTGGTGTTTCTAAAATTTCTGGTACGATTAGTGGGACTTTTAAAGCCGGATATAAGATTTTAGCGACCATCTATAAATACCGGAAATTAGAAAAGTGATTTCACGGCACGTAACTTCTGATACTTTCATCATTGATTAACTGGCCCCAATGATTGTTGTAGGGGTGAACTTTGGTCGTTGTATTCGTTTCTATTTGAGTTTCATTTTTCGAAACGTCTATTCGGCTAAGTTTTTTATCGTTGAGTTTTGCTTTCGCCTTTTTATCATCTTCATCGAATTTATAAAGCGGAGCCCCTTGGTTAGCCCAACCAAAAATACCTTCCTCGAGATTATAAATTTCTTTCGCGCCCTTTTCCTTTAGGCTTTGCCCTAAATAGTTTGCCATTTTTGTTGAACGCACACCAACAGAGCAATAGAAAATGATTTGTTTGCCTTTTATTTGTTCGCCATATTTTTTCATAAAAGAACTTTTCCAGGTAGAGGGAAGCAAAAGCTTGGCATCTTTTATGTGGCTTACTTCAAACTCATCTTTTTCTCTCACGTCAAAAATCAGATAATTATCTTTATCTTTCGTTTGTAGAGCAGCCATTAATTTTTCGCGGGAAATATGCTTCACGCTTTTATAATCATCAACGATGTTTTGATGGATATTTTTTAAGGAAAACAGTTTCATCTCCGCCTGCGCATTTAAAACCCCGCCCAAAAAAATAGTAACGGCGATTACTCCTTTAAGAAGATATGCTTGCACTCTTTCCATAAAATTTCAAAACCCGTTTAAATTTCTTAGCTTTTAGCTTCTGTTGTAGCGAATTGTTTTTCGCATAACCGGTACCCACTTATGCGCAACACGCTTTAGCTTTTAAGATGCTTAGCTGCTGCTATGAGCGCTTGGCCGTAGCTTATTCCACCATCATTTGCTGGTAACTCACTTTGTATTATGGGAATAAACCCATTTTTTTCAAGGAGTAAAGCCAGATTTTCTAGAAGTGTATTATTTTGAAAACACCCGCCTGACAAGGCAATTTTTGGCTGACTGCCTGGACCATTGAGCTTTTCTTCTATCTCTAGAGTATGCACAGCTCCCTTGATCCAATCCAATAAAATATATGTGAGGCTTTTGTGGAACTTGGTCGCGATGTAGCTTTTTGATTTTTGTTGATTTAAATCTTTGAACAATGCTTCCCACATAGGGGCGAAATTAACCTTCTTTATCTGCCTTTCGTTTTTGATTTTGGCTTTATATAATTCTTCTTTCGGGATTTCATCATATATTGTTTGGCTTACCAGCGCTTCCAATTGCATTGCAGCTTCGCCTTCATATGTCACTTCATCAATTGAAAGTTCAAGGCTGGCTGCAACTGCATCAAACAAACGGCCACAAGATGAACTCATTGGCGAATTTATGCCTTTCTTCATCATTGCATTAAGAGTGGATAGAGGTTTTTCTCTCATATGCTTCATTACAGAGAGATCATTATATTGATGCTCGATTACTTGCCAACCAAGCGTTTGCTCACAATGAGAATAGAGATTGCGCCAGGGTTCTTTTACAGCTGCACTGCCACCCAAGAGAGGCACGCCTTCAAGAGCACCGATGCGTTTGTACTCTGTATAATCTCCATAGAGCAATTCTCCGCCCCATATGGTTCCATCTTCTCCGTAGCCTATGCCATCGAGGATTAGGCCCAAGCAGTTTCCGTCATTTAATCCGTGATTATTTTCGCCCAAGGCACTGGCCATGTGGGCATGATGGTGCTGGGTTTTTATGAGAGGAATTTGATCCTTTTCGCTTTGCCCCTCCCCTAACTTGGAAGAGAGATATTCCGGGTGTTCGTCGATAACGCGAAACTCTGGTTGGAATTCAAACAAGTCCGTATAAAGCGCGATGGTTTGTTGATAGGCTTCAAAAGTTGGCACATGCTCTAAATCTCCCAGATGTTGAGAAAGAATGGCCTCACCGTTTTTCAGTATACAAAAAGTAGATTTCAACTCTGCTCCGCAGGCAATAAGGTCGGGAGCTTCTTCAAACCCCTTGGGCAAGGGAATTGGGGCTGGAGCATAACCTCTTGCTCGGCGGAGGATGGTTGTTTGTTTAGCTGAAGCTCTGACTACACTGTCATCAACTCTGTTTGTAATGAGACGATT
>CAXIDO010000002.1:0-25247 GCA_964022745.1 uncultured Methyloligella sp.
ACACCCGCTCAAAAATCACATGCTCAATAAATAAATTATTGGCAAAGCTAATCCCTAACCAAATGGCACAAATCAACAACATCCGTTTGTGAAAAACCCCAAGGGCAATCAAAACTGTAGCAAAGCCATAAAAAATGAATTCATAAAACAAAGTCCAGTAAACCCCATCCACAAATTCAAAACCAAACACCTGCGGCGCAAGTGTAAAGTTCGCAATAAATTGCGGAACAGAAAGCGGATCAGGCGTTCCTAAAAAAGTAAGGAGAATAAAGCTAAGAGTAAGGCAAATCCAAAACCCAGGCATTAAGCGCAAAACACGGTTCAAAGCAAACTTAAAGAAATGAATATTTGAGCTCACATGCGCAATCACAAAACCAGAGAGAACAAAAAAGATCGGCACACCCAAATAGCCCATCTTTAAAAAGAGAGCAAAAATCCCCTCAGGTGGCTGATATCCTGTCTTCCCCCAAGAAGGCCCAATAAAGCCATAATGCGTCATAACCACCCAAAGAGAAGCCAAAAAACGCACAATATCCAAATTAGCAACATATTCACGTGGTGCATCAGAGGCAGTTGGGGTAAATAAATGAACCATAATCTCTCCCTATAGACTGCCCTCAGCTACCACAAAAAGGAAAAGAAAAGCAATCATTTACCAAAAGAAGAGTTAACTCTAATGCATTCAGTTCAATAAATTAATTTAGCAATTGTGATCCATCTACACCCGAGCTGCGTTTACCTAAGTGTTAATCAGGCGATAAACGGCCACCAGTTACCAAGCTTAAGTTACCAAGTTACAAGGGAGATAGAGAAATGAAGAAAATGATCATAGCCATGGCATTCGCAACAAGCCTTGGGTTTACCACAACAGCTAACGCAGCAAACATTGTCGAAACAGCCCAAAAAGCTGGAACATTCAACACACTATTAACAGCTGCAAAAGCCGCTGGCCTGGCTGGCGCATTGTCAGATGGAGAGAACCTCACAGTCTTTGCTCCAACAGACGAAGCTTTCGCAGCCCTACCAGATGGCACTGTTGAAAACTTATTAAAACCAGAGAACAAAGCCCAACTCGTCGCGGTACTAAAATATCATGTACTCCCGCGCAAGCTAATGTCTAACCAACTGCCAGGTCGAACCATCCATGTCAAAACAATCAAGGCAGGCGGTGATAAAATGTTATCAGTTAAGAAATCATCAGCCGGTGTAACGATCGATAAAGCCAATGTCGTGTCGGCAGATATTTCAGCTAGTAACGGTGTCATCCATGTTATCGATAAGGTATTATTACCCTCCAGTTAATCCTTCGATACGTTGATACCTGAAGAAAGTTGGCAGCCCTCTTATCCCAAACATCTCTGCCAACTTTCTGACACTAAAAAGCTAAATGGCGAAATACCAGATCAGGATTGCTATTTAAAACCATTCAGCTAAAATTTATCTTGAGAGCATCGTGCAATGTACGTCCAATACAAATCTGTTCCGACAAGAAGAGTTGATGTGACGAAAAACGAAACAACTGATCATCATAAACTTTTAGAACTCATCGCGTTAAACCGCGATAAGGAAGCTTTTGAGCAGTTGTTCATCTACTTCGCACCAAGAGTCAAAGCCGTTTTGATGAAACAATCATCAGATGCAAACACTGCCGAAGACCTGATGCAAGAAACTATGCTCACAGTCTGGAACAAAGCAGACAAGTTTTCTAAATACCGTGGCAGCGTCAGCGCCTGGATTTTCACCATCGCAAGAAACAAAAGAATAGATGGCTACCGCAAACAGGGAACAAAACATTACCTCGATATCGAGGACATAGAACTAACAGATGATGCAATAGGGTCCGAAGAGATCCTGATTTCAAATGAACGAGATAAAATGGTAACTGACATTTCAAACACCTTACCAATCGAGCAAAAAGAAATAATCGAGATGTCATTTGTCAAAGAGTTATCACAAACCGAAATTTCAAAAAAACTTGGCATCCCTTTGGGTACAGTCAAATCAAGAATGCGATTGGCCTATGAAAAAATTAGAAAATCTGTAGAGGAAGTACTGTGAACATCAATCACCATCCAGATGAAACAACGATACTATCATACGCAGCCGGCACGCTTGACGAAGCCTTTGCAGTGATTATCTCTTGCCATCTACAAATTTGTTCAACATGTAGAGAAGCTGTCAAAACAGCTGAACTTATCGGTGGAAGCCATCTAGAACAATCTGAAGAAGTCCCCCTTTCACAAGGTTCTTTTGGAAGATTGTTAGAAAAAATATCAGTAGAGCCACAAGCTGAAAACACACATGCACAGAGCTCTGCTTCACAATCGAACGAAACAAACCAAGCCGCATTAAACCCGGAATGGTCAGAGTTACCCCTCGCTCTTCAAAGTTATCTCACAGCCAACATTGATGAGATAAAATGGAAGAGATTAGCGCCTGGCGTCTCACATCATCCAATAAAACTTTCAGAAAATGCGAACTCGTCTCTCAGATTACTGCGCATTGCAAAAGGCAAACAAATGCCCGAACATGGTCACAATGGCCACGAGCTAACCCTCATCTTACAAGGCGCATATAAAGACAAATTCGGCACTTTTGCCAAAGGTGACATTGCTGACCTGGATGATGATGTCGAACATCAACCAAAAGTCATCTCAGACGAAGATTGCATCTGCCTCGCTGCCACAGAAGCACCAACAAAATTCAAAAGCCTATTGGGAAGAATCCTCCAACCCATTGTTGGTATTTAGCATGTCGCATAAAAGTATGCTTCGGTTTGATAAATTTGCGAAAAAAGTGAGAGTATCTAAAAAAGCATCCCCCAAAAAAGGGAACATATCTTTAAATTCAAACACAGAGTAACATCATAGAGTGATGAAAATTTATTTCAGACAAACCAATTCAACATTCAACTCAAGCCCACCTGCTCCAGCTTGTAATGACCAATCATGAAAATTACGCATCTCACCCTTACCTCGCAATTTTCTCAAAGCAGTTAAATCAATTGAACCGTTCACCCATCCAACTTCATTAACAACACCTTGAGCAAGCACACCATCATCGCAAACGCCAATCTCAGGTGGCATATATATCCCAGCAGCCCCATAGTTATAATCAATAGATGGTGACCAAAGCGCCTCACCCACAGTCGCACTTTGCACAACAACTATGCCGTTCTCAAGCGCCCGTGCCTGCGCACCAATACGCACCCGGTTGAAACCAGAAACCCGCTCTGTACAACTCGGCACAAGCAATATTTCAGCACCCGCCTCCGCCATCGCTCGAGCAAGCAGCGGAAACTCACAATCATAACAAATCAGAACGCCAATCCGGCCAATCCCTGTATCAAACACCTTGAGCTGCGAACCAGCCTGCACACCCCATTCTTTCTCAAATGGCGTCATGATGGTTTTTTCTTGGCAACCAACCAAACCATTAGGCGCAACCAAATGCGCCCCATTTACAAAGCGCCCCTTTGAGCTTTTCATAGGCCCAGATCCAACCAAAATATGCACACCATGTTCAGCTGCTAAACTCGCATGCAACTGAACCCGGCGCTCAGTCAAACCCGCCACACACTCAAGTGTCTTTTGCAAATCACCAGAAACCTCAAGCCCAAAACACCCCGCCATCTCAATCGCAGCATATTCAGGAAACACCAAAAGCTCAGCCCCGGTTTCAACCCCGCTCTGAACCCAGTGCTTAATCTTATCTTCCCACTCGTCTAAACTATCCAGCTTATCAAAAGCATATTGTGCCGAAGCAATTTTTATAGAAGAAGAATGTTTCATGAAATGTCTTTCATCCAGAATTGCAACTGATGCTTTGTTTCTTCAGTCTGATTAAGTTCACGCCACTCATAATGAGCCACCAATCCAGTCACTGGTTTATAGCCACGTTTTTCCCAAAAACCATCAAGCTCAAAATAATTTTCCGGTTTCAAAGGATGGCTCTCTGGCCGAAGGACCCGGCAAAATGTTGAGTGAGTAAAATCACCTAGCATTTTAGCTTGCGCTTCGCGAAGATCAAAAAACTCATGACCAATCCCCTGCCCACGATACTCTTGAAGCAAAACACTCTCCCCACAATAAAAAATCTGAGAGACATCATATCCAGCTTTTAAAAACGGAGAAATAAATTCGTCATGTTCCTCGCCCAACGGCAACCCAGTTGAAGCCCCAATCACTCTGTCACCATCGAACGCAACAACACAAACCGCACCCGCAGCCTCAGAAAACTTACTCAAATAGTCTTGCTCATAGTCAAGAGACCCATCATACAAATAAGGCCACTCCCGAAAAACCTCCATCCGCAACCGCGCAAGATCATCAAGCACAAAACGAATATCATCTCCGGTTAAAGACTGAACAGAAACAACCATGCACCTCTCCTAATACAATCAGTATTAAAAGCAGATTATTTTATCTTTTAAATGAAACAAGACGTTTTAGAAAAACTATATATAGGAAAAACAAAGGGAGTATCAGAAAACCACCCTACAAAACCACACGAGTGTGGTGGTAGCGGGAGAGGGACTTGAACCCCCGACACGCGGATTATGATTCCGCGTTCCTAACTTTCCATCATTACTAAACACCTTGAAATACCTTCTTTTTTACAACATCTTAACGGCATGCCTAATCAATATTACGCTTGAATATGAGGCCTTGTGGTAGCTCTCAGGTAGCTATTCAGGTACTCTGATTGGTATCTACAGGAGTACGGACATGAACGGTAAAAATAGTTTTCACGCACGCATTACAAAGACAGTTATTGAGCGACTTCAAAGTGGAGATTGTGTCTGGGACACCGAGTTAAAAGGTTTTGGCGCACGCCGACAAAAACATACGGCTAGCTATTTTCTAAAGACTAGGATTAGAGGCAAACAGCGTTGGATAACAATCGGCCAGCACAGCCCTTACACTCCGGACACTGCCCGCAAACAGGCAATGGCCTACAAGCTGGATCCATCAGCTATTGATCAGAAAAAGCAAGAGTTTCCAACCTTATTCAAGTTAGCAGAGCCTTTTAAACTCGCCCACTATCCAAATATCAAACCACGCACTAGAAAGGACTACACCTCGCTTCTGGAAAGACAAATCCTACCTACATTAGGCAAATTGGAAATTGCTGAGATCACCCGGGCTGATGTGACAAGGTTTCATCACAAATTTGCTCAGACACCACGGCGTGCAAATATGGCTTTGGCGGTGCTCTCAATCATAATGAGTTGGGCTGAAGAGTTTGGCTATCGAGAACAAAATAGCAATCCATGTAAAGGCATGAAGAAATTCACTGAAAACAAACGGGAACGCTATCTCTCTAAAGAAGAACTAAATCGGTTAGGGAAAGCCTTAAACGAAGCTGAGAACACAGGCAAAATCTCAACCTATGCCGCCGCTGCCATTCGCTTACTCATTCTCACCGGTGCCAGGCGTGGTGAGATCCTTACTTTAAAATGGGCATATATTGATTATGAAAAACAAGTCATCAGATTACCTGACTCTAAAACTGGTGCCAGGGTTATCAATCTGAATGAACCAACAATAAAGGTGCTAGAAATAGTACCCAGGCAAATTAGCAACCCATATGTGATAGTAGGAAAAGTTCACGGAGAACCGATGGTCAACATCTTTAAACCTTGGGATATAGTGAGAAAAGCTGCAAACTTAGATGATTTTCGAATACATGATATCCGTCATTCATTCGCCTCTATCGCAGCTGAAAGCGGCGCTTCCTTATTACATATAGGAAAATTATTAGGGCACAAGAAATCTACGACCACTGAACGTTATACCCACATAGCTAATAATCCTATTAAGGAACTAAATGAAACAGTGGGAGGTTTAATTAAAGATACAATGAAAAATATTTAAGAAAACAAACTAAGGATCAGTGGGCGGGATTTTGTATCTTCCTCTGCGCACCAAAAGTTATTAACCCGCTAAATATTTTCTATTTAATGCTAAAAAATATCAATTAACGTTAGCTGGTACAACAATGGGACTATTTCTTTGTCAAATATAGTCCGATTTGTGCCTTGAGTGGGCATGGTGTTTTATGTTAATTCATTGGCATTAATAATAAATTTTAAGTCAATGTATCCTCTATATATGATTTGTATAGATCTCAAGTTTTCTAATTTATAACAAAAAATTGATAATCTTTTCTTGATATTTATAGTTATTTATGAGACGGTAACACGATTCGACCAAAATGGTTATGAGTTATTATTATTTTATATATTGGACTTAATTGTTGTGACAAAGCAAAAACTATTATCACTGATGGTTATTACTGGAATGCTTGTCGCTACAATTTTTCCTGTTTTTCATGAAGATCAAATTAGTAATAATTCTTACAATATTTCTGATATTACAGTTTCTACAATTGCCCAAGCGGTATATGAAATTGATGATAAACACGAAGGTGAACAATCAGAAAATATTCATTGTGAAACATGCCATGTGTTTTACCATCTTTATGTTGGAGACAACCAATTAACAAATGAGAGATTGGTTAGATCGACTAAACATTACAGCTATGCTGATGTTTTTAATGGCAGGTCAGCTGAATCTATTAAAAAGCCCCCCCGGCTTTTTGGATAATTTAATTAAATCCTCTGAAAATTCATATTAGTTAGCAAAATAATGTGCGTTGCATGGTTGTGACAGCTTAAGAAAATCTATTTTTCTATAGCTGAATGCCTCGCCATATTTTGATATACCAAATTTTCAGTTTTGTTGAATTTATTCAAATAAAACGGGCAGTTATTATGTCAAATTTAAAAAAACATTCTTTCTATGTGTTTCATTATTCCTTGATCATCATTGCAGCATTGAGTCTTAATTTAGGAATTATAACTCAATCTATCGGCGCTGAAATAACACTCAATCAAGCCATTAAGAAAGCATTAGAAAATGATCCTCGTATAAAATTAAAACGTTCTGAACTTATCGCAAAACAAGCTGAGACTTATCAAGCTGGGCGCTCTCCAAATCCTGAGCTGGGTGTAGAAGTTGAGAATTTTCTTGGATCTGGAGAATTTAGCGGATTTGAGAAAAGTGAACTTACCTTTTCTCTCTCTCAAAAATTTGAGTTGGGAGGTAAAAAACAAGCTCGTCTAAATTCAGGTGCAGCTAAAGAAGATGTGGCTTCAGCTGTGATTCAATCAGCCCGTCAAGCTGTTGTTTTCCAAACAGGCGTAGATTTTGTCAGGGTTCTGGGTGCTCAAAGAGAGGTTGATCTTTTAAGGACTCAAAAGAAAGAATTTATCAATCTTTTACGGCCTATAAAAAAACGTGTTGAAGCTGGTGGTTCTCCTGAAGTGGACTTGGTTCGGGGTGAAATTGCGGCTGAGGAATCTTATGTAGCTTTAGAATCAGCTGAAATTAAACTCCATACAACACGCCGTCAACTGGCTTCCAACTGGAATGGTTTATTACAACCAAATATTCGTGCGTCAGGTCAAATAAAACTGCAACGCCGCGAAGCCATTCCTATAGATAAAATTATCTCCAATTTAAAATTCCACCCAAGAATTAAACAATGGGATTTTATTAAAAGAGCCCGCATTTCTGAACTCGAACTTCAGCAATCACAAGCTATTCCAGACCTCACTCTAGGACTTGGCGTGCGATGGTCTGAAGAAGCTGATGATATGGCCATAGTTGCTCAAGGTTCTATCCCTTTACCAATTTACGATAGGAACCGTGGAAATATAGATGCTGCAGCCGAACGTATTAATAAATCCAGCCTTGAACGCTCTGAGGAAATGCGGCGCTTAAAACAGCAAGTAACAGCCAGCTATGGCAATTTACATCGTGAATGCCATCGGGCAAGACGATACGCATCTTCAATTGTTCCAAAAGCTAAAAAATCAGTTACAACAATTAAAGAAGGTTATTTTGGCGGGCGATATACCGTGGTAGCTCTTCTTGATGCAATTTCAGATTTAACAAAATCACAATCAGTCCAAATTCAATCTCAAGTGAATTGCCAGGTTACTGCCATGCAACTCCGTTTGTTATCCGGCATTGATCCATTCACTGGCCCTGTGCGTAAAAGGTAGAAAGTTTTAGTAATGAAAAATCCATCTGAAAACTCTGGCTCTAAAAGAGAAACAGCAGATACATCAACAACTTTTAAAAAAGTTATCAAGACTTCACTGCAGTTCATTGTGATATGTAGCATCATTGGCGCTACAGCTATGCTTGCATTATTTATAAATTCAGCAGAAAGCACTCAATCTGCTATTACTGAAGAACATAGTGACCATTCAGGTCATAAAGACAATGAAGGCCACAGTGATCATAAAGAAGTAAACAAATCTCCCGGCCATGATGATCATGGAAACGGCGAAATGGGTGAAGCGGTTTTGCTTGATAAAACCAAACTCAAAAATGCCAGTCTTACTATTGAAACAGCGGGCTCAGTTGCCTTGAAACAAAAATTATTGCTTAACGGCATTATCACGCCAAATGAAGAAACGATTGTGAATGTTAGTCCACGTTATCCTGGTGTTGTTAAAAAGATAAATAAACGTCTTGGGAGTAGAGTTGAAGTAGGTGATGTCCTTCTCACTATTGAAAGTGATCAGAGCCTAAAACAATATACAATCACTTCTTCGATGGCTGGTACCATCATAAATCGACGTGTGAGTTTAGGTGAGCATGTTGATCTCAATGATAAATTAATGATCATAGCAGATCTCCGTTCTGTATGGGTCGATTTTAGAGTTTATCCAAGAGATTTTAAGAAATTAAAAATCAATCAAGATGTTGAAATTTCAATGCTATCCCTTGGCCCAACTGCCAAGGCAAAGATTGAATATATTTCGCCAATTGGGGTCAGTGATACTCAAAGCATGCTTGCAAGAGCTGTGGTTGATAATTCAAATGGCAATTTGCGACCCGGATTATTTGTTACCGGACAAGCGCTTTTAGCTGAACAAAAGGCTTTTGTCGCCGTGCGTAAAAATGCGGTGCAATATATTGAAGGAAAGCCTGTTGTTTTTATAGAGGAACAAACGAAGGATGGTAGCAAATTTATTCCTAAGAATGTCGAGTTAGGACCTAGTGATGAGAATTACATAGAGATTTATTTCGGTGTGCTCCCTAATCAACGTTATGTCTCTGACAACAGTTTTATGCTGAAAGCTGAGCTATCTAAAAGCATGGCCGCACATTCGCATTAAGGAATAACAAATTGATACATCAAATTATATCATTCTCTATTACCCAACGCATTCTGGTTATGTTTATTGCCATAAGTGTTGCGGCTTTTGGCATTTATAACTTTCTTAAACTGCCCATTGATGCAGTGCCAGATATTACAAACGTGCAGGTGCAGATTAACTCAAATGCTCCAGGCTACGCCCCCCTTGAGGTTGAACAACGTATAACCTTTCCGATTGAAACCGCGTTAGGTGGATTACCCGGCCTTGATTATACACGTTCCCTATCTCGCTATGGCCTTTCTCAGGTCACAGTAGTTTTTAAAGACGGAACCGATATTTATTTTGCTCGGCAACTTGTAAACGAGCGTATTCAGCAGGCACGCGACAAGTTGCCCAACGGTATTGACGTGGAGATGGGTCCAATTTCAACGGGTCTTGGCGAGATTTATTTTTATACAGTTGAATCAAAACCAGGCACGCGCAATGAAGATGGTTCTCTTGTTACACCCACAGACTTACGCACCTTGCATGATTGGGTGATCCGACCACAACTTCTAACGGTTTCAGGCGTAGTTGAAGTGAATGCGATAGGTGGTTTTACTAAACAATATCACATACTTCCAGACCCGGAAAAATTGAATTCCTTTAAAATATCCCTGAACGCTCTGATGGATGCGATCAGCAAAAATAATAATAATGTTGGTGCAGGTTATATTGAGCGAAACGGCGAACAGTACCTGGTACGCTCTCCCGGCCAGGTAGGCGGGATTGAAGATCTGCTTAACATTCCTGTTGGAACCCATGGTGGTACACCAGTTCATGTTCGAGACGTGGCCGAAGTTGCAATAGGAAAAGAATTGCGCACAGGTGCTGGGACATATAATGGCGATGAAGTTGTTCTTTCGACTGCTGTAATGTTACTGGGTGAAAATTCCAGAGCTGTTGCAGATCGAATTCATTCAAAGCTTTCTGAGATAAGAAAAAGCCTGCCGGAAGGAATTTTCTTAAGGACGGTTTATAACCGCACAGATCTGGTGAATAAAACCATCCACACGGTTGAAAAAAATCTTCTCGAAGGCGCCCTATTAGTAATAATTATTTTATTTTTATTTTTAGGAAACTTTCGTGCTGCACTGATTGCAGCAATAATGATCCCTCTGTCGATGCTGTTTGCAATTTCAGGTATGGTTGAATATAAAATTTCCGCCAACCTGATGAGCCTTGGTGCTATTGATTTTGGCATCATCATAGATGGTGCCATCATTGTTGTTGAAAATTGTTTGCGCTTGATTGCCGAAGAACAACATAAAAGAGGCAAGTTACTCAGTCTTCAAGAGCGTTTTTCCACTGTAAAAGAAGCCACATTACAGGTGATCACACCATCCCTATTTGGTTCATTTATTATCATGGTCGTATACCTTCCTATTTTAACTTTGACTGGAGTGGAAGGAAAAATGTTTACACCGATGGCACTCACAGTTGTGCTAGCTCTCACTGGGGCAATGATCTTTTCCATTACATTTGTGCCGGCTGCCATTGCCTTGTTTATTACTGGTGAGGTTGCTGAAAAAGAAAATTTAATTGTACGTAAAGCACGGCATCTTTATGACCCAATTCTGAAAATTTCGCTGAATAATAAATCAGTTGTTTTAACGGCCACAGCTTGTCTGCTCATTCTCAGCGGTCTTATGGCCACTAAACTTGGTAGTGAATTTATTCCTCGGCTTGATGAAGGCGATGTTGCAATTCAGTCTTTGCGAGGGCCGGGCACCAGCCTTACCCAATCTGTTAAAATGCAGGATATGCTCGAAAAACGATTGATTAAAATACCTGAAGTGAAAGAGGTTTTCTCTCGCATTGGAACGGCAGAAGTTGCAACTGACCCTATGCCACCGTCTATTTCAGATGGATATGTAATGCTAAAGCCAAAAAGTGAATGGCCAGATAAATCTAAATCAAAAGCTCAGGTCGTAAAAGAGATTCAGTCTGCTTCTAATGAAATACCTGGCAGCAATTATGAGATTTCTCAACCTATTCAATTACGTTTTAATGAATTGATAGCAGGAGTAAGAGCCGATATTGCAGTTAAAGTATTTGGCGATGATCTTGATAAACTTTTAGCAACTGGTAATCAAATAGCTGATCAGCTGCGGGGTGTTCCGGGTGCTGCTGATGTAAATGTAGAGCGAATTTCAGGATTACCCTTTTTGACAATAAAACCCGATAGGGCAAAGCTGGCTCGATTTGGGCTTTCTGTGATGGATGTGCAAGAAAACATACAGATTGCCATCGGTGGAAAGAGCGCTGGTGCCCTGTTTGAGAAAGATAAGCGATTTGATATTGTGGTTCGTTTAGCTGAGAATTTACGTACTGATATTAATACAATTAGGACGCTTCCAATCCCTCTTCCTCCGGAAACCAGCGATAAAGACACCGCTGTCGTTTCTGCTTTTTATGCAAACTCGACTAATAAGATGGCTCGAATGATTCTGCTTGAAGATATTGCAGACATTTCACTGGCTCCAGGCCCCAATCAGGTTAGTCGAGAAAACTCCAAACGCAGGATCGTTATTTCGGCAAACGTTCGAGGAAGAGATATGGGCAGTTTTGTACAAGATGCGCAAGCGCTTATCGATAAAAATGTCAAACTGCCATCTGGGTATTGGATTACTTGGGGCGGACAGTTTGAGCAATTGATCTCAGCATCAAAGAGGCTAGCAGTTGTTGTACCAGTGGCATTGGCTTTGATCTTTTTATTGCTTTTTACCTCTTTGGGCACGATCAAAGATTCAGCAGTTGTCTTTACTGGTGTCCCTCTTGCTTTAACCGGCGGTGTTGCCGCTCTTGCGTTACGAGGTATACCGCTTTCTATATCAGCTGGAATTGGCTTTATCGCTCTTTCAGGTGTAGCTGTCTTAAATGGGCTTGTGATCATATCATTTATAAATAGCTTGCGAAGTGAAGGTATGTCTTTGGACGAAGCAATTATTGAAGGGGCAAGAAAACGACTGCGCCCGGTATTAATGACAGCCCTTGTTGCCTCTCTCGGATTTGTACCAATGGCTCTTGCAACAGGAGCCGGTGCTGAAGTGCAACGTCCACTTGCAACAGTTGTAATTGGCGGCATTATTTCTTCCACTTTACTAACATTACTTGTCTTACCGGTTCTGTACGGGCTTGTACACAGAAAGGAAATAAGTCAGACAAACAAAACCTAAAACATCCCAACTGCAAATAAGTTTTAATAAAAGGAAAAATTGATGAAAAAACAAAAATTGGCAAGTCTGCTATTTCTCGCGTTGTTCTTTACAGCGGTGCAAAATGGGGCGGTTACTCCAACCTTGGCGGCAGAAAAACATGAAGGTCATGACCATGAAACCGAGAGTAAAAAGCATGAAGGTCACGATCATGCCGCTGAGGGTAAAAAGCATGAACATGATCATTCAAAAGAGGGAGCAAACGAACATGCTAAGCATCACCCGAAAGCTGCTAATGGTGGTGTTGTTCTAGAAATTGATGAGTATCATGGTGAATTGGTTCTCAATGATGGGAAGATTAAATTATTCCTAAGTGATCATGATGGTAAAGACGTTGCCACGAAAGGGTTCACGGCTATTGCCATGATTTTAAGTGCACAGGGTAAGCAGGGACCTTTGAAACTTCTAAGTGTTGATGAAAAATATTTGCAGAGCACTGATTCAATTTCAAATGTTAATGGTGCACGCGTCATAATAACCCTCACTGATCCACACGGTCATTCATCTCAAGTCCGTTATAAAATGCCTTAACAAATGAAATAGCACCTACTTTTTTTTATTATTTAAAAATTAGAAATTTATTAGTTTAAGGAAAAATCAATGTTTAATATAAGCAAATTTATTATAGCTGCTGTTGCTATTTTATTTTTTCAAATATCGACCTTAGGATATGTTCAAGCTCATGAGCGTCATAGTGAATTTATGATGGATCGCAACAATACTAAACATAATTATAATAGCACCTATGTTACATATAAAACTAATCCATATCACTATAACATCGCTGGGAATGCATCGCGCACCTGTGGCAAAGGGTATAACCCTATGAGCAAGCAACATCGCCGTAATCATCAATATAAAAGACCTCATGTCCATCCTAATGTGCCTTGGCGACCAGGCTGCAAAGACTAGTGAGTTTAATCAACTGAAAAATTTCAACTTTAAGAGTCAGAAAATGGTTTTCTCTGACTCTTAATATTTTTTCAGCGCAACTTAAGTAAGCATACGCTCCTGACTTCTGTTCAGGGCAGATTTTGTTGATTTAATCAAAATTTATCAAGCTACATCTCTCGCTCTTTTTAGAAGCAGGCTTCTTGCCCTGACCGTTAGGCCAGGTCTGATGATAATTCTGCTTATTCATTCATATCTGCCCTCCTATTTTTCAGATTTCTCAGTCCGTTTGCATTTTGGGTGGTGGTTCTGGTCTGAGTTTAGCAAGCTTCCTGAGGTTCTGAGCTGTGGCTGCAAGAAGGAACTCATCTTTTGCTCCGTTGGGTCCGCGCAGTCTCAATCTCCCCATCTTCAGGATACGCTTGAGATGAGCAAATAACATCTCCACCTTTTTACGGTTCTTTCGAGAGACCTCATAGCTTTTAGTCTTTGCAATATCACGATCCATATCTCTGGCTCCCTCGTGGATAGAAAGGGGGGTTTTACGCTGCGGTGTCTTAGGACAACAGCGTGACTTAAGAGGACATGGGCGGCAATCATAGGTGCTGCCGACATAGCGGTACGTATCGTCATAATTGATTTTTCCACTGCTCTTTAACCGCTTACCTGCCGGACAAATGTAGACATTGTCTTTGTGATTAAATGTAAAGTCCTCACGTGAGAAGGTGCCATCCGTCCGTTTAGATTTATCAAAAACAGGGATGTGCGGTTCGATGCCTTTATCATAGACCAGCCAGTCCAGCATATCAGTAGCGCCATAAGCAGTGTCTCCTGCCAAACTTTTTGGATAAAGACCAAAGCGATCTATCGTGCGTTCAATCATTGTTCTAGCTGATCCAACTTCAGCTTGACGGATAGCGCGGGTACCCTCAACATCAACAATGACAGCATTATCGGTATCAATTAAATAGTTGGTCGCATAAGCAAAAAAGGCAGGGCCACGAAGCGCTCCTGTCCACTGTGCTGCAGGATCAGATGGCGAGATGAACTTTGGTTGCTTATCACTGGCAGCACCAAAGGCTGCATCATTCAGCGTATCAATATAGTCTCGAATGGACCGCCCGGCATCTTCCGGCAAGGTCTCTATATTCCATTCATCACCCGGCAATGATCGCTGCTTGTTAGCATCAGCTTGAATGAGACTTGCATCCACAGCAAAACTCTCACCACCGATCAATCCTTCGTCAAGACAGCGCTACACTGTGCCTTCGAACAAATGACGCAAAATACCACTGTCACGAAAGCGTCCATTGCGGTTCAAAGAGAATGTCGAATGATCTGGAACTTTCCCATCCAGTCCTAATCGGCAAAACCAGCGATAGGCAAGATTGAGATGAACCTCTTCACACAAGCGCCGTTCTGATCGAATGGCAAAACAGTAGCCAACAAGCAACATTCTGAGCAGCAGCTCTGGATCAATCGAAGGCCGTCCATTCGAGCAATAAAACGGTTTTAGTTTTTGTCTAAGATCGTCAAAATTAAGAAAACGATCAATCTTGCGCAGGAGATGATCTTCAGGCACATGATCATTGAGGCAAAAATCATAGAAAAGTTGATCTGGTTCAGATTGCAGTCTCATCATCATCTCATCTCCTAAGCAAATCTCTTAAGAAATGGAATCACAATCACTAAAAGTAATCAAGTCCGACTAAATCAACAAAATCGGCACAAAGCAGAAATTGAGAAGTAAAAACATTTGTTTCTTAATTCTCAATAAAATTTATGTAAGTTATTTAATTAATCATAAAATATTTTTGAGGGATACGAGGCTTTTCCACGTATTAACTCTTAAGATATAAAATATGAGGATAAAAAATGTCTCAAAATAATTTAGACGACCATTTAGCCAGACTTCTAAATAAAGATCCTAATACTGGAAAATTAAATAGGTTGGAACATGATGTCTGGCATAAAATCCATGCATACGATCTTACATGGCAACAAAAAATCATTTCGGTATTTAATATACCGCAATTTCAAGTATCAGCTTTAGCATTTGCTCTCTTATTTGGCATTAGTTTGAGTTCAATATCGAATTTCGAATTTTCACCAAATTCTAAGGTAAATCAACACACTTTAGATTTGACACTTTTCAGTGCGAACAGCCCATACCTAGCAGTTAATTTAATTGGAAAATAAAATGAAACAGCGCTATTTGAATGCAATAATTTTTTTGTTGCTGTTTTTAACGACTACATTTGTTGGTCTTTATATTGGTCAAAATTATTTACATTTTGAAAGCAAAGAACGTGATACTTATTTTGTACATTGGCACCAGAAGTTACATGAAAAATTAAATATTACACCAAATCAAACAAAAAAATTATTGATAATTGAAAACCGTTTTCATACTGAACGCCAAGCATTAGAGAAACAAATATACTTAGCAAATAAAGAATTAGCACTAGCTATAAAAAAGGATAAAACTTTTAGTCTACAAGTCCAGGAAGCAACCAATAAAATCCATAAGGCTATGGGTGAGTTGCAAAAGGCCACATTGCAGCATTTCTTTCAAATGCGCCCAATCCTCACTGAAGGTCAAAATCTAAAATTGGAAAAAATGGTTTCAGATGCGCTCGAAAATAAATAAAAAAGCGCTGTTTAATGAACAATCTTCAGATAAAGATCTCATCTGTTACCTATCAGAAGGCCATGAGGCAGCGCTAAATCAACTTATGGCACGCTATAAGATTAAATTATTCTCTTTTATATTTAAGTATGTGCGAAATGAAGACGTTGCTTATGATTTATTACAAGAGACGTTTATTCGGGTTTATACAAAAGCGAATACTTACAATCCTAAGTTCACATTTTCAACTTGGATCTATCAAATTGCCATGAACCTCTGTCGTGACTGGGGACGAAAACAGAAGATAAGAAATTTTATTTCTTTAAACGCTTATGTTTCACCTGATAGTTCAAAAAGTATTGAAGAAACAATTGAGGATCCCACAGTAAATATTGAAAATTTAATTGATTCCAGAGATCAACTTCGTGCTCTTGAAAAGGAAATGCAAAACCTGCCGCATAAGCTCAAAACTGCATTGGTCTTATTTACTATTGAGGATCATTCGCAAGAAGAATGTGCTAAGTTGTTGAATGTAACTCCTAAAACTATAGAGACAAGAGTTTATAGAGCCAGAAAAATTTTATCTGAAAAATTATCAAACTTATTTTAAGGGATTAATAGAATTTGCACGTAGTAGTATCTGAACCTATTTTTTAAGACTTAAGGAATATTTGGAAATGAACGTATTTGCATTGGCTCATTTATCTGTTTTAGCTACGTCTATTTTTTTTGTGAATTCAACCTTTGCACACGGAAAAGTCGAATTTAAGATGAATAAAATTAAACTCATCAGTACATATGTCACTCCGCAGAATAACCCGGAACATTTTTTACGATACAATGCCTCTCGGACTTGCGGAATTGGTTATAATCCTATGACAAAACACCATCGTAGAAACCATAGATACCGCAGGCCTCACACGCATATTTATACGCCCTGGTATCAAGGGTGCGCTACTAAATAATACTAAATTGATATAATGAAGTCGTAACTTATTTACAACAATCACTAAGATTGCATTCTTAAAATTGTACTTTTAAATTAGAAGGCATAACAGAATCTGGTATAATTTGGAATTAGATTCGCATAGAAAAATATTTGGTTATATGAGCAGATTATTAGCAGTTTTTATAATTTTTTCTATTTTAGTGGGCTCGTGCTGCACGGGTGCTTTTTCTGCTTTTGCGTTTAACTCTCATCATCAAAACAGTCTTACCACTAAGAGTATTGAGATACATGATAAAAAACATAATCATGCTAATCATCATGAGAACAGCAATGATTTATCCGAAAATTCTAACGACCCTTGCGATCATAATTCACTTGATTGTAGCCAGCAAATTGCTATCAATTCATTTTCTGAAAAACTTCCCAAAAATGTGATTTCTACAGGTGAAAAAGAATATAAATTTTATTCTTTTTCCAACATCCCAGCCCTACAATCATATTCTAAACGGTCGCAATTTACTGATCGTTTTATAGAGTTGCAGTCAACAATTTTTCATTCTGTTCTTAGGCAGACAAAACGATTGCGCCTTTAATTCACTCCTCCTGAAAATTTAAATATCATTCGACCGGTGATTTTTAAAATCATTGGCTGAAAATTAACCTGCAATTTTCATTTATCGCACTCGATAAATTACTCAGGGGGAACGCTGTGCTACGTCCAATAATATTAAGTCTTGTCACCACTATCGGCTTATCAGGCTGTTTAAGAGAAACACCAGAAGTCTATTTACCAGTGGGTCATCCTGCTGATCCAGACGCTAGATCTGGTGCGCCAATAAGAATTTCAAAAGCATTAGAGACCGAATTCTACGATATCAAACCAGAGCTTGGTAAGACAAACCGTAAACTTAAAGAACTGCCATCAAATGATCATTCCGGTCATCAGATGAATAAAAATTGAGCCTGTGGGAGAGAAGAATGATTAAACAATTAAAGCCTACAGTACTAATTCTGATTAGCATGATTGGATTAGCTGGTTGCGCTCAATTATCAGCGGAACAAGCTTTTTTAGATGTTTCAGATGATGTCTTAGAGAGAACAGGTCGAAAGATTTTGTGGAACTCGGGCTCACCTGAAGACCTTCAGGCTGAGGGTGTTATGAAATCTGTTTTGTCACGTCAATTAACGGCAAAAAATACGATACAGATTTCTCTACTCAATAATAAAGACCTACAAGCTGCCTATACAAAGTTAGGAGTGGCTCAGGCAGATTTGGTACAGGCAGGCCTATTAAGCAATCCAATTTTAGATGGAGCCATAACCTTTCCTGAAGGAATTAGCACGCCTAATCTTACATTTGGACTTGCTGTTAAATTTATTGAGATCCTTTGGATTCCTTTAAAAAGAGAGATAGCAACATCCGAACTTGAAACTGTGAAGCTAGAAATTTCCGGTATTGTAATTGATATGGTTGCACGAACGCACACAGCTTACATAGATTATATTGCCGCTCGCCAACAGATTAACTTATTCCAACAAGTTGTTCGATCTTCGAGAGCTACAGTTGAGGCAGCCAGTGCACTACGAAAAGCTGGCAATATAACCGCTCTTCAATTTGATCAACAAAAAAATATTTTGACCTTAGCTAAACTTAATTTAGCCAAAGCTGAAGCAAATGCAGTTGAGATGAAAGAAAAACTGAATGTTTTGATGGGATTATCTGGCAAAGATATAAATTGGAGAGCCCCTAACAGATTGCCCGTTTTGCCTAGATATGATGTTAAAACAGCTAATATAGAAAAAACGGCCATTGAGAACAGCTTGGACCTGGCGCAGGTAAAACAATCACTCTTAACACTTGCAACTAAGTATCAATTAAAACGCAAACAATCTTTATTACCTGATCTTGAAGTAGGGGCAGAGTATGAACGAGATGATGGTGAAAAACAGTTTGGACCAACATTTGAAATTGAAATTCCTATATTTGATATGGGAGAAGCCAAACGCACCAAAGCTAACTTAGAGATTAAAAAATTAAGAAATCAATATTGGTCTTTAGGTATTCAAATTAGGTCTACCGCGAGGTTGTTGCGTGCCAAACTATTATCGACTCGCAAAACTGTAGCTTACTATCAGCAGACCATATTGCCAGAAAATAAACAAATCGTTTCTGGAATGCAGCGTGATTATAACGCAATGCAGGCCGGCGTTTTTCAATTAATAACCGCAAAACGTCAACAAATATCTTCTGGTCAACAATACATAGCAGCACAACAAGACTATTGGCGCGCACGTATTGCCATCAAGCAATTAATTCATGGTCGATTACCTGGCAATTCAGGCGGCGCAGTATCAAATAGCACAATTTCATCAACAAATAATGCAGAAGGAGGAGGTCACTAATGGATAGATCTCGAAGACAGTTTTTAACCACATCTGGCATTGCAGTTGCAAGTGCGACTTTGGCTAGCAAAGATCTTTTGGCTCAAGGAAAGCATGAAGGGCATGATATGAGAGGCTCCCATTCAGGTCATAAAATGGATATGGGACAAACTAAAAAGCCAGCCTCAAAAATTACAGGATCTGGAAAATACAGCACGCCGACCGGGAATGCTTTTTATGCACGAACAATTGATCCAGAAGAGACATATAATCCAGGGGAACCTATAAAAGATTACACTCCTGTTGTCGTACCGAATGGAAGCACACTTCCATTTAAAATCGTCGACGGAATTAAAGTATTTCACTTAATTGCCGAAGAGGTGTTCCATGAATTTGCTCCAGGCTTCAAGTCGCATTGTTGGGGTTATAATGGACAAGTACATGGCCCTGTTATTGAAGCTGTTGAAGGTGATAATATTCGTATTTATGTCACCAATAAATTAGCCGTACCAACGACGGTACATTGGCACGGTTTAATTTTACCTATGGGGATGGACGGTGTTGCTGGACTAACACAACGTACAATTAAACCGGGAGAAACATTTAAGTATGAGTATAAACTGGTTCAACATGGCACCTTTATGTACCACTCACATAAAGACGCTATGACCCAGGAAGGTATGGGATTGATGGGCATGTTTATTATTCATCCCCGTAAACCTAAGAGAGAACGTCCCGATCGTGATTTTGTACTTTTGATGTCTGAGTGGGACATAAAGCCAGGGACATACAGACCTGACACAAGTGTTTCCAGTGGATATAATACCCTTACTCTTAACGCAAAAGTTTTTCCCGGAACGGCCCCACTCGTCAGCAAGCTAAACGACAAAATACGCATCCGGGTTGGTAATCTATCAGCAATGGATCATCATCCTTTCCATTTACATGGTTATGCTTTCAAGGTCACTGAAACAGATGGAGGTGAAATTCCTGAAGCAGGACAGTGGCCTGAAGTTACCGTTTTGGTCTCCGTTGGACAGACACGAAATATTGAATTCGTCGCTGATAACCCCGGTGATTGGGCAATGCATTGCCACATGACACATCACACGATGAACCAAATGGGACATGGTTTACCAAATATGGTTGGTATTAAAACCACAGGACTGGATCAGAAAGTTGGTGATTTATTGCCTGGCTATATGACCATGGGAGCAAATGGTATGGGAGATATGGGTAAGCATGCTCAGCATATGGACATGCCAGAAAATAGCATCCCTATGGTGGGCACTCAGGGTCTTCATGATTACATCGGAATGGGTGGTATGTTCACTGTTTTTAAAGTCCGTGAAGACATTAAAAACTATGACGACCCAGGTTGGTATGAGCCACCTAGTGGAACATTGGTAGGACCTGCCACGACTGAAGATTTCAATCGCGATGGAATTAAAATATAGGAGGCAACTATGAATAAATATGAATGGTTTGTATTTCTGGGATTTATTCTCATCACGGTATTTTTTATATCCTTAACATTTAAGAAAAAAGATGTGGCTGTAGAAATAAAACTACCTAAACAGTTTTCGAAGGTCGCTGTCGAGGGTCGACAAATTTTTGAGAAAAAATGCATGGGCTGTCACGGTAAGTCTGGAAGCGGCACCCAAAAAGGACCTCCCCTTATTCATAAATATTATGAGCCCAATCACCATTCTGATCGTTCATTTTTTCTTGCAGTAAAAAATGGAGTTAGACCCCACCATTGGCAGTTTGGAAATATGCCGCCGATCAAAGGTGTAACTAGTTCAGATGTAGAAAAAATCATCTCTTACATAAGGGAGATACAAAGAGAGAATGGAATTTTCTAGTAAATCCAGTCAATGATTAACGGATATTTATTTAAACAAATCAATGTATTATGAGGTATAAAATGTTTAACTTACTGAACAAAAACAAAAAATCTGGCATTTCACTAATTTCAACAACAGTTATAACCATAGCGCTGATTTCACCTATTCATGCTGCTGGCAAAGCTCATGAAGGTCATCATAGTCATGATAATGAGAAAGCACATATGACTGTTGGAGGACAGCCTGGCAAAGCATCAGAGATAAATCGCACGATAGAAATTATTGCCACTGATGATTTAAAATTTAGTCACTCTTCTTTGAAAGTGAGTGATGGTGAAACCATAAAATTTGTTCTTATCAATAAAGGTGAGTCTGCCCACGACTTCACAATTGGCACTCCTGAAATTCAAGTCGCCCATCAAAAGGAAATGTCCAAAATGATGGAAGCAATGAATTCAAATGAAGGTCACAAAATGGAACACAATGATCCAAATGCATTGTATCTAAATCCTGGTGAGAAAAAGGAATTGATTTGGAAGTTTAAAAACACAGCCATGCTGGAATTCGGTTGCAATGTGCCTGGCCATTATCAAGCCGGAATGAAGGGTGATATAAAGTTTAACGATATGAAATAATCAACAAAATTTTAAATATTTTGAGGGCTTTTTCCTAGAGAACCGTATTAGTTACATAACCTAATTAATAGGAGTTCAAAATGAACAAGACCTTTAAAACGATGATAATTGCTGTTCTAATTTTAGTCCCGGCAAATGCTATTGCAGCGGTAAACGTTCAGGATATTAGTAAATTTACAAGTCGAAATAACACTATAGATCATAGCATTGTGGTTAAGGAAGACTCTATATCTGATCTGGATATATCTACAGATGAGGGAGGTTAATTTACCTAGAACTGTTGCGTACTTTCATCATACCTCTCAGCATAGTTTCTTTTACTTACTGAGAGGGAGATGTATTTAGGCGGATACGTTTAAAATATTTTGTATTGAAGTTTTTGACCTTCCAGTCACCGGAAACCTTAAGCAAATTATAGGTACCTCATATCTGAGCAAGCAAGATGGCCAACATGATCATTCACATAAAAACAAATCATGACCACGTGAGAACAACCTACCATTTTTGTTCGGATCAATATCAAATTAATTATCTTAGAAATGGAGATTAGAGATGAAAAACATATTGAAAACCCTACTGATTGCTACGGCACTAACATCACCGATAGTAGCTAGCGCTGGTAACCATGATAATGGGCAAATGGGCTCCATGAAAATGTGTACATCAGGGGAAAAATGCTCAATGACAGACCAAATGGGAAAGATGCAAACCAAGATGGGCGGTATGATGACTGATATGCAGGGTATGATGGAGATGATGAAAGACCCGACTATGAAAAAGAATATGCAAAAAATGCATATTGATATGGGCGGTATGATGCAACACATGAAACAGATGGGAACCATGATGGGAGGAAAAGGCATGATGCATGGGCAAAATGACAAAGATAAAGGTCATGGAAAACACGAACACTGAATTAGGAAGTCTAAATGATGCAAGATCACGAAGATTATCACAGGCCAAAAAACAAACAGCCATGGTGGAAGACATCATTTGGTATGACCGTAATTTTCTTCTTTTTTGTCGGAGGATATTTCCTGGCCAAGGAGCACAGCGCGCATATAGGTGAGAACTGGATATGGTTGATTTTACTGGCCTGTCCATTAATGCACTTCTTTATGCACGGAAGTCACGGCGGACATGGTAGCCAAAAACATTCCGATGATGAAGAGGAGAAGTAAGCTATGGAACATGCTGTGGGATCCTATGGCCTCTGGTCACTGGTCATTTTAAATTCGCTGATATTTATTATTTTTGCGTTCAGCTTTGCTATGCCACAGACAAAAACAGACTGGCGGAGCTTTGGAGCGTTCTCGGCTTTTTTATTGGCACTGTTTACTGAGATGTATGGCTTTCCGTTGACCATCTACTTGTTCTCCGGTTGGTTACAAACAAGTTACCCTGATATCAATTGGTTCGCTCATGATTCAGGTCATCTTTTGGAGATGATGTTTGGTTGGGAAGGTAATCCTCATTTTGGACCGTTCCACATATTAAGTTTTGTCTTCATTGGCGGTGGGTTTTGGGTTCTATCAGCGGCGTGGAAAGTGCTTTATAAAGCGCAACGTGAAGGAAAAATGGCGGTGACGGGGCTTTATAAGAAAATTCGGCATCCGCAATATATCGGCTTTATTGCCATTATGTTCGGGTTCTTGCTGCAATGGCCAACGATCCTGACACTCGTCCTGTTTCCGATACTCACCTATATGTATATCAGATTAGCAAAAAAAGAAGAGCGTGATTCTCAACAGCGATTTGGCAAAGCTCATGTTCCGGGATTTATTCCAAAATGGAGCACTCTATTTAACAATTAAAAAAGGAGATGGATCATGACAAAGACACAAGAAAATCAAACCATGCAACAGCCAGAATCCGATGGTTGCTGCTGCAACTCAAAGAAAAAAGTAAAGTCGAAAGTTAAGGTAAAGAAAGAAGCTAAACCCTCGTGCTGCATGGAATTAGATGTTGAAAGAGAAAACACGATGAGTAGAACAGCGGACAAATAACAATATGGAGTAAAGCATGCAGGGTCAATCACATCACGGGCAATCAGCACAATACCAAAAGAATAGCCTGAGTGTTATTAGCGCAGTGTCGATGGGCACTGGCGTGATGATTGGTGCTGGCATTCTAGCATTGACCGGTCAAATTGCCGAGCTTGCAGGACCATTATTTCCATTGGCATTTTTGGCTGCAGCCATTGTCACCGCTTTTAGTGCGTATTCTTATGTGAAGATGTCCAATGCCTTTCCATCCGCTGGGGGCATTGGTATGTTTTTAGAAAAGGCCTATGGTCGAAGCACTATAACTGCTGCCAGTGCATTGCTGATGTATTTTTCGATGGTGATAAATGAAAGTTTAGTGGCGCGTACCTTTGGCACTTACAGCGTACAGTTATTCGATATCCCATCTAGCAGCTGGATTGTAACCGCTCTGGGTGTTGCTGTACTGATTTTTGCTTTTCTGATTAATATTTCCGGCAATCGTATGATCGGCCTTTTTTCACTGATTATGGCCTTCATTAAAATTGCTGGAATTCTGATATTTGCAGCGGGTGGTTTATGGTTGGCTAATTTTAATTTTAAAGTCAACGAGTCAGCTGTACAAGGTACTTCCGCAACCGGGTTCCTAGCAGCCATGGCACTGGCCATCCTAGCCTATAAGGGATTTACTACCATCACCAATAGCGGCTCGGAGATCATTGATCCACATAAGAATGTCGGTCGTTCTATCGTTATTTCTATTATCGTCTGTGTGGTGGTTTATTCATTAGTCGCTTTCGCGGTAGCTAGCAATCTCAGCATTATCGAAATTATTGCCGCTAAAGATTATGCATTAGCGCAGGCTGCACGCCCAGCATTTGGTGATTTTGGCCTATGGTTCACTGTAGGGCTAGCCATTGTTGCCACCATCTCCGGAGTGATTGCCAGCGTCTTTGCCGTATCACGGATGCTTGCCATGCTCACCGATATGAAGCTGGTACCTCATAGCCATTTTGGAATGCCGGGAAGTATTCAGAAACATACACTGGTTTATACGGTGGTGATTGCCATTTTTCTCACCATATTTTTTGATTTAAGCCGCATCGCTTCACTCGGTGCCATTTTCTACATCACCATGGACATCGCCGTGCATTGGGGAGTGTTCCGCTATTTACGCAAGGAAATCAATGCCAATGGCTTTGTGCTAATTTCTGCCATTATCTTTGATGTCATTGTGCTTGGAGCTTTCTTAATGGTCAAAGTACAAACGGATTTGATGGTGATTTATGCTGCACTTTTCGGAATAGCTCTGATCTTCATCGGAGAACGTTTATTTCTACACAGAAACTATACTCATCAGAGTGATAACAGTTAAATAGTAACTCTCATGACTAAATCATTTTGGTATTTATTATATCTAGCGAAGAAATAAACGTTCTCCGATGAAGCTCTTGACCTTCCAGTAACCGGAAACCGTATTATGCATAATAAATGAAT
>CAXIDO010000003.1:0-18160 GCA_964022745.1 uncultured Methyloligella sp.
GAAAAGCCCATTTTAGCTTATGCAGGGATTGGTCGCCCAGAAAAACTATTTCAATCTCTGGAAAATGCCGGTGGTAAAGTCATCCGACGCAATTCTTTTCCTGATCATCATAATTTCACAAGCAAAGATGCAGAACATCTCACAAAAATAGCTCTGGCAGATGATTTGCAATTGGTCACGACAGAAAAAGACCATGTCAGGATTGATGAAAACAGCAATCATCAATTAAGAGCGCTCAAACGAATGAGCCGTCCTTTTCCAATCGAATTTACTTTTGAGAAAAATGATGAAGAAAAATTAATAGAGCTGATCAAAGAGCACTACCCAAAACCAATATCACTAGAAGCTCTAAAGGAAAAAACGAAACCTGATCACGACTAATACGTTCCGCCTTAAAGTGAGTACTGGTTTTATATGAGTGCGGATGCTGGTGGGCATCTGAAGCACCACTAAAAAGTGCGGATGCCACGACGGTTGCTAGTGGGCAACTAAAAGAGCACAAAAATGCCAACCTGAAGGGGCACTAATAGCGCGGTAGCTTTTAAGCAAACTAAAACGCCACTAAATAGCGCGGTTGCAGGTGGGCAATCTAAAGCGCCACTAAAGATAGCTTATTTCATATCACGATATTTTTTCTCGGCTTCAATCGCAAGCTGAGCAGTTGCATAAGGTTCCTGGCGCTCAACATTCCAATATTTTAAATTCTCTAGAGGAATCTCAGCTCGGCTCATACCACAGATAACATAATCCCCAGGTACCAGAAGATTATAATCACCATCTAAATATTCAATATCAGCCTGATTTTTATTTCCGAGCAATTTTTCAAACCTATTCATCAGGGGTAACCCTATTAATTTTGTATCTAACAAGTTTTATCTTCTCTGACATAGTCTTGCAACTATTCAATAAAATCAGGTTAAACCAAAGCCGCACTAAACAGCGCCCGTTGCTTCTTGCGAATGCTTTATGGGCATCTGAAGCACAAAAAAGACAACCTGAAGGAGTATCAAAAAAGCGACCCCTGCGCACCGCCGTCCGTACCATCATCATTTTTTTTAATCTTTTTAGCTTTTTTAGGCTTTTGTGAAACTGGAGCTGATTTCTTTATAGCTTTTTTGTTTTCACCGTTGCCATCAGCCTCCTGAATTTCAGCCAACACTTTGCCATCAACAAATTCAACATTGATCATATCGCCAGAATTTAAGTGTGTAACACCTCGCACCATCTCTCCAGCTTCATCACGCACTAAAGCAAACCCGCGTGCCAGCACATTCTGATACCCTAAAGAATTCATCAGCTGACTGAGAGTTTGCAGCCTCTGTCTTTTTTGCTGAAGGTTAGACCGAATAGCTCTGTCACGCCGGTCTTGCAAATTATGAAGGTCATGGCCCCCTTGGCTAATGGCTTTCATCATCATTTGCGGCCGTAGCCCGCCACGCAAACGGTTATGAGTTTCACGAGAAAATTTCAATCGCTGAACCATGGTTCGGCCAAGCGCTTGCCTAAACAAACCAATCCGCTCGCGCCCACGTATAATACGGTTCATCAAAATATGCGGCTGCAAACGCCCGTCAAATCTTTGAAACTGGCCCCGCTTCGTTCGCGTAAATCCAAGCAAAGCCTGCCCCAAACGCCCAGCGGCCCCATCAAGCCGTTGCCGAGGAATGCCAACAAGGTCAACCAAACCCGGTAACCCACGAGACGCACTTTTCAAATCAGATCGCTTGGTCTGTAGCTGACGTGACATCGTCTTTAATTGGCGTAACTTTAAATCACCTAGCCGTTCAACAAGCTCTGTATATTTCGGCACAGCCCATTCAGCTGCTTTCGTTGGTGTCGGCGCCCGAGCGTCCGAGACATAATCAATTAAAGTCCAGTCCGTTTCATGACCAACAGCAGAAATTAGAGGGATATCACTTGAAGCGGCTGCACGTGCAACAATCTCCTCGTTAAACCCCCAGAGATCTTCCAAAGAGCCACCACCTCGAGCCACAATCAACACATCCGGCCTTGGTATGCCGCTTCGTCCATCAATCTTATTAAAACCAACAATAGCTCTCGCCACTTCTTTAGAAGCGCTCTCTCCTTGCACACGAACAGGCCAAACAATCACATGAACTGGAAAGCGTTCACGAAAGCCATGCATCATATCGCGAATAACCGCGCCCGTTGGTGACGTCACAATGCCAATAGTCTTTGGCATAAAGGGAAGTTTTTTCTTGATGGATTCGTCGAATAAGCCTTCAGCAGCTAATTTTCTCTTGCGCTCTTCCAAAAGCGCCATAAGCGCCCCTTGCCCAGCTGGCTCGATGCTATCAATAACAATTTGATATTTAGATTGGCCAGGAAACGTGGTCAGCTTGCCAACTGCAATCACTTCAAGCCCTTGTTCAGGACGAATAGCAAGGGCAGCAGCTTTCCCCCGCCAGATCACGCCTGAAATAACAGACTTATCATCTTTCAAATCAAGATAAACATGCCCGGATGCTGGCGTGCTAACACGCCCCAGCTCACCACGCACACGCACATAGGAAAATTCACTTTCAATAAAGTTTTTCACTTTGCCAGAAAGTTCGGAAACCGTAAATTCAGGCGCATTGCTAGTTGCCCGCGCTTTTTGTCCGTCAAAATCAAATTCCATGAAACTAAAATTCCAAAAATGTGCTCATACAAATGAAAAGAAATGCCAAACCTGAAAATAGTGCATAGAGCGCCTCTCTAAAAGCCCTAAAACTCAAGTTCAAACAACAGACTGAACCATTTAGGCGAGAAAAATGAGATTTTTAAGAAAAATCGCTAAAATTCCACCAATTCAATTTATCCAAGACTTGACAGAACCCCTCCGAATGATAGGCCTAATCACTCAATTTAAGAGATATAAATACAAAAGGGTCGGAACAGTTACAACCTGACCCAAAAGCATTCAAAGAGGCAAAAAACGTGAATATTCTTCTCATTGGCTCAGGCGGCCGCGAACATGCATTGGCTTGGAAAATAGCGCAAAGCCCTCTTCTTGATACACTTTTTATCTCACCCGGTAATGGCGGCATGGAAAATTGCGGCACGCTTATCAACCTTGATGTAGCCGACCATCAAGCCGTTATTCAGTTTGCAAAAGACAATAATGTTGAGCTGGTCGTCATCGGCCCTGAAGCCCCATTAGTTGCAGGCCTTGCCAATGATTTAAACGTTGCCAACATTCCCTGCTTTGGTCCCACAAAAGAAGCCGCCATCCTGGAGGGCTCTAAAGGCTTCACCAAAGATATTTGCAAAGACTACAATATCCCAACAGCCAAATATGCCCGCTTCACAGACGCAAATTCTGCCAAAGATTATGTCAGCAAAGAAGGTGCTCCTATCGTCATCAAAGCTGATGGCTTGGCAGCTGGCAAAGGCGTTATCATGGCCGAGACTGATACAGACGCACTTGAAGCAATTGACGACATTTTCGGCGGCTCTTTCGGAGACGCAGGCGCAGAAGTAGTGATCGAAGAAACACTCTATGGTGAAGAAGCCAGTTTTTTCGTACTCACAGATGGCAAAACATGTTTGCCTTTAGTCACAGCACAAGATCATAAGCGCGTATTTGATGGCGACGAAGGGCCAAACACCGGCGGCATGGGCGCATATTCTCCCGCCCCAATCATGACAGATGACCTCATCGCTCAAACAATGAGAGAGGTCATTGAGCCAACAGTAAAAGCCATGAACGACAAAGGCACCCCTTATAAAGGTGTTTTATACGCAGGCCTTATGCTCACAGAAAAAGACGGCGTAAAGACACCAGAACTCATTGAATATAATGCCCGTTTCGGAGATCCTGAATGTCAGGTCCTAATGATGCGCATGAAATCAGACATCGTCCCAGCCCTCTTGGCTGTTGCAAATAGCACCTTAGAAACTGTTGACCTTGAATGGAATGAAAACCCGGCCCTAACAGTCGTCATGGCCACAAAAGGCTACCCAGGCTCTTATGAAAAAGGCTCAGAGATCAAAGGCCTTGAGAAAGCTGATGAGTTAGACAACTGCCAGGTTTTCCATGCCGGCACCAAAAAAGAAGATGGTAAGATCAAAGCCATTGGTGGCCGCGTTCTCAATGTAACCGGTGTTGGTGCAACCATAGCTGAAGCCCAAAACAATGCCTATAAAGCAATTGATCTGATTGAATGGGAAGACGGCTTTTGCCGCAAAGACATTGGCTGGCGTGCTCTTAAAGATTAAAAAATTCTATAATTTAGAAAATGAACCTTTAACCATATAGAAAAAGCACACTTGAAAAAGTAAGCCCATTTCCTAAATATCTTTTAAGTTTACGAACCAACAAAAGCAAAAGGCATTCAATGACCCGTTCAGTCCCCCATTTTGGTTTAGCTCTAGGCGGCGGCGGCGCACGCGGTTTAGCACATATCAAAATTCTGCAAGTCATAGATGAATTTGGCATAAAACCAAAAGTGATTTCTGGAACCTCTATGGGTGCTCTTGTTGGCTGCCTCTATGCATCTGGAATGAACGGTTTAGAAATTGAGGATTATGCAAAAGATTTATTTTCCAAAAGAACTGAACTTATAAAACGACTCTATGGTAACCGCCCAAATAAATGGGTTTCACTCATTAATCTACGCACACCTTCAATTTTAAACGCTGAAGCATTCTTCCAAATGTTGATGCCAGAAGACTTGCCAGAAAATTTTGAAGATCTGAAAATTCCGTTTCACGCAATCACAACTGATTTCTACACTCAAGAACAATACACCGTCTCAAAAGGCAAACTAATCCCGGCCATCGCCGCAAGTTCCGCCCTTCCCGCTCTTTTAAAACCCGTTGAATTAGATGAGCGCGTGCTCATTGATGGTGGCTTTGTAAATCCTGTTCCCTTCAACATTCTAAACGGCAAAGTCGATATAACCATCGCCGTTGATGTCACTGGTGAACAAGCCAGATTGGCTGGAAAAGTGCCAAACAGCATCGACGCCCTCATTGGCTGCAGTCAAATCTTGCTGCGCTCATTAACAAATAACATGCTTCAAAATAATGAGTTGAAAAACAATCAACAGCTTATACTCGCACAACCAAGAGTTGGCAGATATAACGTCCTCGATTATTTCAAAATTGAAGATATCTTCACCCACTCTGAAGAAGCAGCAGACGACCTGCGCCGCAATCTTGAACAAATCCTAAACCAACAAGTGGCTTGAGCCGCAGTTGTTCGTGGGCAACTTTAAAATGTAGGCCTGCCGCTTAAGCGGCAGAATAGCCCGTGAGAGAGAGAAAAACCCTATTCCCTTTTTTCTTTAAAAAAATCACGCAACATCTGAGCTGCTTCGGTTTCACAAATACCACCATAAATTTCAGGTTTATGATGGCATGTTGGCTGATCAAAAAAACAAGCCCCCTGCTCCACACCTCCCCCCTTTGGATCAGAACAGCCATAATAAACTCTCCGTAAACGAGCAAAAGAAATCGCCCCGGCACACATCGTGCAAGGCTCCAGAGTTACATATAAATCGCAATCAATCAGACGCTCTGATGAAAGACGAGCTCCCGCACCGCGAATAGCTAAAACCTCGGCATGAGCCGTAGCATCTTTAAGTTCTACAATCCGGTTACGCGTCTCGGCCAGAATTTCCCCTTCAGAAGAGACAATCACAGCACCAACAGGCACTTCACCAGCAATAGCGGCCTCTTTTGCCAATTCTAGTGCCCTCTCCATAAAGGATTGCGACATAATTTTTCACCTTTTGATTGCACTTTTAAAAAGAATACGACACAACAGAACACATGAATAAAAAACCTGACACAAAACCGCACGATGATACACAAGACCCATCGAGCGAAGCACCACATGCTCAAATGCGCATTGCAAAAGCAATCGCACGCGCCGGTGTTTGCTCACGCCGTGAAGCTGAAACTTATATTGCAGCTGGACGTATCAAGGTCAATGGTAAGAAAATCACAAGTCCAGCCTTAAATGTCACAAGCAGTGATAAGATATTAGTTGATGGCCAACCTTTACCAGATCAAGAGCCCGTTAAAATTTGGCGCTATCATAAACCCAAAGGGTTGGTGACCACCGCCAAAGATGAAAAAGATCGTGAAACGATCTTTTCTAAACTCCCGGATCATTTACCAAGAACCATCACTATTGGCCGTTTGGATATCAACACAGAAGGCCTACTTCTCCTCACGAATGATGGAGAGCTAGCCCGCCATCTTGAGCTACCCAAAACTGGATGGCTGCGCCGTTATAAAGTCCGCGCCAAAGGAAGCATCACACAAGATAAACTGAATGCTCTGAAAGAAGGCATCACAATTGAAGGCATTAAATACGGCCCCATTCAAGCTCAATTGATAAAAGAACAAGGCTCAAATTGCTGGTTCACCATGGGACTTCGAGAAGGCAAAAACCGGGAAATCAAACGCATCTGCGAACATCTTGGTCTCAATGTAAACCGCCTCATCCGCCTCTCATTTGGCCCCTTTATGCTTGGCGATTTAAAGGCTGGTGAAGTTGAAGATATCAAACCACATATCTTGGCTGACCAACTCGGCCCTGAGCTCTCTGAGAAATTCAGCATCAAGCCATCGACCAATCAAGCACAATCCAAAAAAGATGCGCAAAAGAAATCAGGTTCAAAGTCCGGCAAAAAACCGGGCAGCAAATCTAAATTTAATAAAGCCGGCCCTGAAAACAAAAATGAAAACGAAAACAAAGGTGGTAAAAACAATGGTCCGGGCAATCGCTCCGGCAAACCATCACCTCGTAAACCCCAACGCCGGATTTCAAAAAAACCACGGCCATAAACTTATAATTTCAGGAATAAATTAATGCGCATTGTTGGTGGCAGCCATAAAGGCCAAAAGCTTTTCACACCCAAATCAACAGAGACAAGACCAACCTCTGATCGGGTTCGTGAAGCCATGTTTAATAAAATCTGCCATGGTGTTTCAAAGCATTTTGAAGACTTCGATATTGAACACGCAACTGTCTTAGATCTCTTCGCAGGCACTGGCGCCCTTGGCTTAGAAGCCCTCTCAAGAGGCGCAAAGTTCGCAGTATTTGTAGAAGACGCAATCGAACCACGCGGCCTCATTCGCAGCAACATAGAACATTTAGAATTCACCGGAATTACCAAACTATTCAAACGAGATGCCACAAACCTCGGCCCGATGAAACGGTTCCAACCGTTTAACCTCGTTTTTCTAGACCCTCCCTATAATAAAGAGCTCGGTGAGAAAGCACTCAGCTCTGCAATAGAAGGTAATTGGCTAGCAGATACTGCCCTTATTATTTTAGAAGAAAGCAAATCAGCCACAATCGCTTGGCCAGAAGGCGTCGAGCTCTTAGACGAAAAAAACTATGGTGAAACAAACCTCTACTACGCCAAGTGGCAAGTCAAATAGAAATAAGCTGAAAAGTTCGTCAATATAAATCAAAAAAATCAGGTGCTAGAACCTCATTACAAAGGCAGCCAACTCTGCAGTTAAATACCACTTTAGAAAAACTAGATAAACGAAGAAGGAATGACGCCACTTCGGCGTCAAGACATGACAAAGCGCCAGCACAATCCGGTGCAGTCCGGTGCAGCGCGGTTGCTGGTGGGCAACCTGAAGCTCCACTAAAAAAGAATAGCCCGTGAGAGAGAAAAAACAGATTAATATGGATTAATCTCCTCATCTTCCTCTTCATCAAGTGAGCCTTTGCGCAAAGCATCGGCGCAATCTTTTTTGCAATCCACCCAGGATTTATCCGGCAACTCAACTTCCCAAAACCGCAAATCACCTCTTTGAATTTCTCTAGTGCGCCCAACAAGCTCACCTTTATTATGAAGACTAGTCGCCTTTACAAGCCCATAAGAAATAATCTCTCTAGTTGTCGTCTTTTGAAATTTCCACATAGAATAGCCAATAACAACCATCCCTGCAAACAAAGCAAACTTAAGAAATTTCATCATGAAATAAGATCCTTTCTTAGCGCCCAAAAAGACGTTCAATGTCCTTCAATTTCAACTCAACATAAGTTGGCCGTCCATGATTACATTGACCGGAACGTGGTGTCGTTTCCATCTCGCGCAAAAGTGCATTCATCTCTTCAGGCAACAAACGCCGACCGGTTCTCACACTGCCATGACACGCCATCGTGGCACAAACATAATCAAGCCGGGATTTAAGTTCAGTCGTTGCATCCAGTTCAGCAATTTCATCTGCCAAATCTCGAACCAGAGCCTGGATATTCCCTTTAATCAACAAGGCAGGTACTTCCTGCACCGCTATAGCCCGCGGTCCAAACCCTTCTAAATACAGACCAAATTGCTGTAAAGCCTCACTATGAGCAAGCAACCCATCACGCAAATGATCATCCAGTTCAATGACTTCAGGGATCAACAATCCCTGCGACGGCACCTGGCCTTCGACAACACGTTTTTTTAGTTTTTCATATACAATTCGTTCATGCGCCGCATGCGCATCAACCAAAATCATCCCGTCTGCAGTCTGTGCCACAATAAAGTTTTCAAAAAATTGCGCCCGCGCCGCGCCAAGAGGTTTCGAGATAATTTTAGGATCCAACTCATCATCAGAAGATAACATCTCACCACTAGGCACATTCACACCATCTAAACCACCTTGCCACTGGTTATGGTCATCAGCCCCTAAAGCACCTGATCGCTCATCAGAAAAGTTCGTGTTTGAATTCGGTGAATAGCCCTCTTCACCAAAATGGGCGCTTCCTTGAGAAGAATATGTATTCTGAGTAGATAAGCCATCTCCCAGCACTGACGGCTCATTTTCGAAAGAAGAAAAAGAAGAGCGAACATCCTCAGTCCTAAAGGCGCTTAACGTATCTGCCCCCCCTTTTGAACTTGCCCGGTGCCCTGCCTCATCAATCGCTTGACGAATGGCACCAATGAGAAGCCCGCGAATAAAAGCACCATCTTGAAACCGCACTTCAGCTTTAGCAGGATGTACGTTCACATCAACCTTGTCTGGCGGCAAAGTTAAAAACAAGCTCAAATACGGGTGACGGTTCGAGGGGAGAAAGTCAGAGTAAGCCGCACGGATCGCACCTAATATTTGCTTATCGCGAATGGGACGCCCGTTCACGAAAAAATACTGCATCAAATTATTCGCTCGGTGCAAAGTCGGCAAGCCAATAAATCCGCGCAAATGAACATCTTCACGGGTTGCATCAATAAACAAAGCGTCTTTAACAAACTCCTGGCCAAAGATCTTGCCAATGCGCTGCAATTCACCAGCTTCATCACCAATGGCCACTTGGGCCAAATTTAATCTCTGCTTACCATCACAGGTGAGACGAAACCCAATATCTGGGTGAGCCAAAGACAGACGCTTAACCACATCAGCAATCGCACTTGTCTCAGCCCGAACAGATTTTTGAAATTTCAAACGAGCAGGCGTCGCATAAAATAAATCACGAACTTCGATGATGGTTCCGTAATTTAGCGCCGAAGGGCGAAGTTCGCTTTTCTCTCCCCCTTCAACAGAAAGTTCAAAACCATCTCCGTCCTTTTCTCGCGTTTGAATTGTAAGCTTCGCTATAGAGCCAATAGATGGCAGCGCCTCACCCCGAAACCCAAGAGTATGAATAGAAAAAAGTCCCTCATCTTGAAGCTTAGAAGTGGCATGCCGCTCAACGCAAAGAGAAAGATCTCCTTCATTCATACCGCGGCCATTATCAATCACACGAAGCAGCGATAACCCACCATCAGCAGAAACAACCTCAATAGAAGAAGCACCAGCATCAATCGAATTCTCAACCAGCTCTTTAACAACCGAAGCCGGTCGTTCAATCACCTCACCAGCAGCAATCTGGTTGATTAAATGCGGAGATAATTGGCGAATGGTCATAAATTTTGTCCAAATAATTTCTTGAAAAGACAAGGAAAAAGCGCAACAGATTGGGCAAATAAAAACTTTCCTTCCTCACCCTAAACTATAGCTGCAAAGACAGTATCAGTGAAGAAAGACCGAAAAAGGTGAAAAACTTAAGAACAATTATTTTTAAAAGCCTAATTCCGCAGAAAATCACGCGCCATGCGTTTACCTACTTCAACAGCTGGTTGATCAAACGCATTAATATTCAGCAATCCGGCCGCCAAAATGGTCTCAACCATAAAGCTCATTAATAACTGTCCAAGCGTAAATTCATTCACCTCTGAAACGCGAATGAAACGTGTCGGTCGATTTGCTTCCTCAAGAGCTGAACGTGTTGCTCGAGCTTGCGCACTGACCAAATCTCCAACATGACGATCAGAGAAAAAATCCATACCAGCAACACCAGCTAAGTCCTTGTCAATAAACGGCCCCTTGCCTGTTGTCTCTGTTGCAACGATCGTCACAAGCTTATCAATCGGCCCATCCATATAAAGCTGCAACTGGCTATGCTGATCCACAGGACCAAGCGCCGCAATAGGTGTCATCCCCACGCCATCCTTGCCCAAGCTCTCCGCCCACAATTGCACATACCAATTCGCAAAACGAGCAAGCTGGTTTACATAAGGCATCATAACAAAATTATTAATATGCCGTTCTTGATAAAGCCCCACACAAACAGCAGAGCCAAGCACAGGCATAAAGTCTTCGTAAGTATCACCGTAGACAAGGTGATTAATAATTTTAGAAGCACCTTCTCTCAATTGGAAAGGGTCCATACCACGTGCCACAGCAAAGATAAGCCCAACATTCGTCAAACAGGAAAAACGACCACCAATATCCGTCTCATGGTCCAAAAACTCACAACCATAAATCCCAAGTAAATCACGAAGACCATTTTTACCACCCGGGACTGGTGGCTCAGAAAGCCCCAAAATAGACTTACCAATATAACTCTCAAGTCCTGCTTCTTTAAATGCGTTAAGAACAGTAATTGTTTGCAGAAGCGTCTCAGCAGTATTTCCAGATTTCGAGATAATGATAAAACGCGCTTTTTTCAAGTCAAGCAAACCAATGCCTCGCTCAAGCGAGCGTGGGTCAAGATTATCAAAAATACGTGTTCGGGGAAGTTTACGTGGCTGGTTTACATCATCACCGGGTATGAACCACCCGCCCATCTGAGCAATGGTTTGCCCACCAAGACTAGACCCACCGGTTCCTAAAAAAACAACAGTGTCAGCTTCGCCAACACTATCATTACCTTCAATGAGAGAATAAAACTTTTCTGTTAATATCTCAATGTCATCACGGCGTTCAGCAATCCTGAGTAAGGGCAACAACTCAGCTTCATAAGCAATTTTAAGCTGTTTTGCACCTAACGTTGCTCTCTCAAACCATTTGTCATATTCCGTCGGAGTTAGACCATTATCGCCAACTACATTTGCCAGACAACCGCTAATATCATAGGTAATCGTCAAAACCTACATCCCCCAACATCTAATAATATACGATTTAAGAGCTATTGAGTTTCAGGCGCCTCCGGAATAGGCTGGCCAACAACTACAAACCGCAATTTATCACCTTGAAACAATCGCTTAGCAACATCACGAATTTGGGACATACTCACAGCGTTTATCATTTCATTTCGTTTATCAATATAATCCATACCAAGTCCTTCCACCTGAATCCACAACAATTGACTAGCAATTTTTGAAGATGTATCAAATCGAAGAGCATATGAACCGGTTAAGTAGTTCTTAGCATTCTTAAGTTCTTCTTCGCTAGGACCATCATTGGCCATACGAGAAAACTCTTTCTTGATCAAATCCATAGCTTCTGGAACAGAAGAATTCTTAGTTGCAACACCACCTAAAACCAAAGCGCTATGTTTTAAAGGATATAAATAGCTGTAAACAGAGTAGGCCAGTCCTCGTTTCTCACGAACCTCTTCCATCAAACGAGAGGCAAAACCACCACCACCCATGATATAATTCAATATATAGGCCGGTATAAAATCTTTATCATCACGTTTCAAACCCTGATGGCCAAATTGAACAACTGATTGTGGAATTCCCATAATCACATTATCAACCTTAGGACCAAATACAGGTTCAGCTTCTGCTACGTCAGTGACACCAGATTTCAAAGGAAGGTCGCCAAACACCTTGTCAATTAAAACTCCAAGTTCTTCAGGCGAGATATCTCCAACCACTGAAATTTTCAAATTCTCACGTGAGAAAATCTTTTTATGAACAGCTTTTAAATCATCTTGAGATAAAGCCTTCAAGCTAGTCTCTGTGCCCTTAGTAGGCCTGGCATAAGGGTGCTCACCAAATGAGTTTTTAAACCAAGTCCGGGTCGCAACATTGTTCGGGTTATTCTCTTCAAACTTCAAACCAGAAATAATTTGCAAGCGAACCCTGTCAATCGCATCTTGATCAAATCGAGGTTGTGTAATCGCCAATTTTAATAGATCAAACGCTTCGTCTTTCCGCTCACTTAATGTCTGAAATTTTCCCGAAAAATTATCTCGTGACGCTTCAAAGCCAAATAGCAATCTCTTCAATCTTTTCCTGAAATTGCGTAGAGGTTAAATCACCAGCACCTTCATCAAGCATTCCTGAAAGTAGATAGGCTGTTCCTTCTTTGCCCACCTCATCTTGTGCAGCACCACCGTTAAAAGCAAATTGCATTGCAATTAATGGAACATTTTTCTCTTGAACCAACCAGGCTTCGATACCAAGTGGACTGACAACCCGTTCAACCTTCATAGCAAACGCCTCATTATTCAAAAATGGCAAAGCCAAAACCGTAAGTAGGAAAAGCACCACAGGTTTAGTAAACTGAAAAGGTCTTAAAACCATGCCAACACCCCTATTCTTCAAACTATTATTATATGTCATAAGAAGCCATTTAGTTTTCAAAGCCAAAATCATTTCTTAAGTTTTTTTAATTGATCGCTTTATTTCTTTTCAGCCATTTTCTTAGGCTTAGGAATTAAAACTCCGGTAACAGATGAATTAATATCCAAATATTTAGCCGCAACACGCTGAAGATCTTCAACTGTCACTTTCTTCAGTCGCTCAGGATAAGATTCAATATCTTGAATTGACCATCCAGTCGAAAGCGCAAATCCATAACGACGCGCCAAACCAGATTGACTATCATTGCCATAAACATAATCAGCTATATATGCATTTCTAGCTCGATTAAGCTCAAGTTCACTGATACCTTTTTTCGCAATTTCCTCAAACACGTCATCGATGGCACTCTCAATTTGCTCAATCGTCACACCTTTTGAAGGAATGGCATAAATATACAGCCCACCATAATCCAAACCACTGGCTGAATATCCGCCGCCAGCACTTGAAGCAAGCTTGTCTGCAACGACTAACTTTTTATATAGACGGCTAGTCGTACCACCAGTTGCAACTTTCATAAGCATCTCAAGAGCTTCAGAATCACCTTTCGGTGCCGTTTTATAGCTCGGCACTAAGTAATGTCGCTGCCATGCAAGTTTACCTGCCCGCTCATCTTCAAGAACAACACGGCGCGGAGAAACATGCGGCGGCTCCATTGGTCGCTCACGAGCTGGTAAATCAGGTCCGCGCTTAACAGGAGCATAAAATTTATCAGCCAAACGTTTCACTTCTTCAGAGGTCACATCTCCAGCAACAATGAGAATAGCGTTATTTGGTGCATAATAATTTTCATAATGCTCAAGAGCATCTTTACGGCTTAACTTTGCCATTTCATGCATCCAGCCAATAACCGGAATGCCATATGGATGAGATAAATAGAGAGACGCACTAATCTGTTCACCCAAGAGAGAGTTTGGATTATTCTCAACACGCGAACGACGCTCTTCTAAAATCACGTCTCTTTCTGTTAAAACATCTTTCTCAAGCAATTTCAGATTATTCATCCGGTCCGCTTCCATTTCCATAACCATAGGCAAATGTTCCTTTGCCACACGTTGGAAATAGGCCGTCACATCCTGACTGGTGAAAGCATTATCTTCCCCGCCATTACGAGCAATAATTTTAGAAAATTCACCCGGAGCAATTTTTTCCGTCCCTTTAAACATCAAATGTTCAAGAAAATGCGCAATCCCTGAAACCCCTGGAGCTTCATCAGCTGCACCCACACGATACCACACCATATGAGTTACAACTGGAGCTCTATGATCTGGTATTACCACCACATCCAGTCCGTTTTCCATTTTAAAATAGGTAACTTCCGGCCCGCTAGAGCTTTTTGCATCATCTTTAGCGTTAATGGCTTTTGTGGTAGTTAAAAGTGCGCCCATAATAAACATCAGTGCCGATACAATTTTTAGAGTTCGGCACAACCCTTTCGAAACATGCTTCATATTGTCATTCCAAAATTACAAGTTCTATAAATATAGGTTTTTATTTGAGAAAGAAAAGAGCGGATTTTAACATTCACACTCTTGTGAGAGATTTAAGACAATAAAAATTATAATTTGATCATCAGCGAAAGCAAAGTTCATTAAAGTAAAACATATTTACTCTTGATCAGGTTCAGGAGCGCGACCAAAACCATTAAATGCCTTAGAAAACAATGAGCCACATTTAGCAGCTTTTTCTTCATCGAAATCAGGATCTTGCCTGTTACGCCCAACATCCGTACAATATTTTTTACGTTCGGCTTCAGCCTGTGATGCAATAGCTTTACGTTTCAAATCGGGATCATCAGGCCAATTTTGATCTTCTTGCTGAACAGCAACCCGTTTTCCAGGCTCCGGCAAATGAGCTGCAGGCGGCAAAACCAAACCTGAACGTTCTTTTACTTTAGGTGTTTTTTTCTTTTTTGTTAAACTACCAGCAATACCAGCAGCTTCAAAAAGAGCGCCTTCTAGAACAACATCGTCTGAGCTACAAGCCCCAAGAGAAACTACGAGTGAAAATAGCAGGCCAATCGTTAGGGTGAATTTAAAAAATAATTTTGAAAGAGCCCTCAAACCGAAAGATCCATTAAAAATATGACAGATTTTTCCCAAATTCAGCATAAATCAGCCCTTTAACACCCTAATATTGATATAGAAATCAATTCATCTTGCGAAATCATATGATAAAATCAAACAAAATAGAAAACAAGCTCAAAACTCGTCCCTGATATAGTCTTGTTTCAACTCATAAAAGTCATTTAAGGCCTTTTTACGATAGTAACCGCTTTAAAAGGTCACAAAGAAGCAATTAACCAGTTTGACCTTTAACATTCTTTTTTGTTATTGGGTCAATAAATATCAAATGATAGAACAGCAATGCAGCCCCAAAAACAATTGCAACATCAGCTATATTAAAAATATACCAATTATAACCAAAAGCATGTAGCAATACGAAATCAGCCACAGCCTCGTATATCACACGATCCACAGCATTGCCAGCAGCCCCACCTATAATAAGCCCAATCCCCAAAGCTAAAATCGGGCACAAGGATTGAGCCAACCAAAGAAAAAAGCCAATCATGGCTACAATAGAAAAACCAATGAGAAACCAGCGCCCCAAATCACTGTCTTGCGCCAATAGCCCATATGATACGCCTTTGTTCCACGCCATAGTTAAATCCATAAAAGGCGTAACTTCATAAGAGCACAAATAAGCTTTCGCGAAATTCAAAGGATCACACCCCGTTTGAGGCCAGAAAATCTGAACAATCCAATATTTTGAAAGTTGGTCCAGCACAAACGTAACCAAAGCAACCAATACTCCAAAAATTGAATAACGCCCCCAAACAGAAAATGTCATCAATCAAATTCCTAACTAGAGCACTTCCGGAAAAGTGTTAGGCGGTTTTCCGATAAGAAGTGCGTAAATACAAAGAATTTAGAGCATTCCAATGTTATAAAATTAAAGAGAAATGCTCTAAATGAGAACAAACATGCCCCAAATTAAACTCAAAGTGCGTCAAATTCACGAACAGCTTTGGCATCTCTCTCACTCAACGCTGGAAACTCAGGGTCTTGCCCAACATCTTCCGTCACGCGCCAAGAACGAGCACACTTCTCACCAACAGCCATTTTCGGATCGACACCAACACCAGCAACATCATCCAATGTGAAGGCATCACCTGGAACGTCTCCTTGAGTTAAAACTGCACCAGAGGTAATAGCGATCTCAGCCCAGTCTTGGTCTTTAACTGAATTGTAAAGCTCAGCATCAGCAATGAAAATCTCCGGCGCGGACTCTAAACTGGAGCCAATACGCTTCTCGCGCCGCTCAACTTCAAGCGCACCAGTAACGACCCGGCGCACAGTGCGTACCTTTTCCCATTTTTCAGCCAATTCAGCATCGGCCCAGTTAGAAGCAACTTCAGGGAAATCTCTAAGATGAACAGAATTAGCATCATCCTGTGTGCGAGATTGCCAAACTTCTTCCATTGTAAAAACAAGAATTGGCGCAAGCCAAGCCGTTAAACAATTAAACAATTCATTGAGAACTGTAAGTGATGCACGGCGTGCTTTTGAAGAATGAGCTTCGCAATAAAGTGTGTCTTTCCGGATATCGAAATAGAACGCCGAAAGCTCAACCGTACAAAATTGAAAAATCGCATGGAACGCTTTTTTAAATTCATACGTTTCATATGCATTACGAACCAAAGTATCCATCTCGGTTAACCGATGTAACATCACCCGCTCAAGCTCTGGCATGTCTGCGGTTTCAACCTTTAGGGTGTCATCATAATGATGTAGATTGCCAAGCAAGAAACGTAATGTATTACGAAGCTTTCGATAAGACTCAACGCTTGTCTTAATCATCTCATCGCCAATGCGTTGGTCTTCCCAGTAATCAGTAGACGCTACCCAAAGACGCAAAATATCAGCACCATATTTTTGAATGATTTTTTGCGGAGCAACTGCATTACCAAGAGACTTCGATTGCTTCTTGCCATTCGCATCAAGCGTAAAGCCGTGTGTTAAAACGGCTTTATAAGGTGCCCGTCCTCGTGTACCGCAGCTCTCTAAAAGAGAGGATTGGAACCAACCACGATGCTGATCCGAGCCTTCTAAATAAAGGTCCGCCGGAGAGCGTAAGCCATCACGATCTTCAAGAACAAACGCATGGGTTGAGCCACTATCAAACCAAACGTCAAGAATATCCATTACCTGATCCCAGTCATCTACATTCTCAACCAGGCCATCAAGATAAGCCTCTTTCGCCCCCGCCTCAAACCAGGCATCCGCTCCGTTCGCTTCAAAGCTCTCTTCAATCCGTTTAATCAAAGCATCTGAATTCTCAAAATCAGCACTTGGAATAACAGCGCCAGTCTCTTTGTTAGTAAAAATACAAATCGGCACACCCCAGGCACGCTGGCGAGAAATAACCCAATCAGGCCGGTTCTCAACCATGGCCTTCAAACGGTTACGACCAGTCTCAGGCACAAATTGCGTCTCATCGATAGCTTGAAGTGCCCGGTCACGAATAGAACGCGCCTCACCAGCCCCTTCGATTTCAATTGGTTTATCAATCGCAATAAACCATTGCGGTGTCGCCCGGAAAATAACAGGCGCTTTTGAACGCCAACTATGAGGGTAACTGTGCTTCACCTTACCTCGGCCGATTAAAGCATTTGCATTTACAAGTTCTTCAATCACACGTTTGTTGGCATTACCAAATTTACCCTTCTGATTAATAACAAGCGCAGGCTCGTCGCCACCAAACAAAGGCACATCTTCATGATACAAACCATCAGGGCGAACCGTTTGCGGAACACCATCAATTCCAGCTTCTCTAAAGGCCCGCTGGTTCGAGAGATAAAGACCATAGTCATCCGCGCCATGCCCTGGCGCAATATGCACAAATCCAGTACCCGCATCTTCAGTTACAAAATCACCGGCATAGAGCTTAACCTGAAAATCATACCCCTGCCCTCTAAACGGGTGAGCGCATTCTTCGATCAGACTTGGGTCAACATCTTGGCGGCGTTCAAAGCCTTCAACATTAGCCGACGCCAAAACCTGCTCAGCCAACGCATCCGCAAATAAGAACTTGTCACCAACCTTGGCCCAATTATCCTCAGCAGCTTCAGTCACCTCATAAAGGCCATAAGACAAATGCTTGCCAAAAGCCACCGCACGGTTGCCAGGGATAGTCCACGGCGTCGTAGTCCAAATAACAACATTCGCCCCAACCAACGCCTCATCACCAGCAATAACCGGAAACTTCACAAAAATCGTCGGGCTCTCATGGTCTTCATATTCAACTTCAGCTTCAGCCAAAGCGGTTTTTTCAACAACAGACCACATCAC
>CAXIDO010000004.1:0-17790 GCA_964022745.1 uncultured Methyloligella sp.
GTTTTTCGCGGGCATGAGTTTCACTATGCGTCAATTGCCAGAGAAGAGGGAGAAGCTCTATATGAAGATGTTGACGGTTCTTCACGTTACGGTCTGCAAAAAGATACCGTTTCTGGATCTTTTGTTCATTTGATTGATGCTGCTTAGAATTGTCAATTTTTATACTAATTAACTTTAATCTAATTCAGTGATTCTTTGGTGGCTGGCTCCGAAAGAGGGGGTGCGGGCAATGACGCCTTTTTGGAATGAGACGGGACGCTCTTTCCAGGCTGGGATGCCATCTTCAGAACTTGCATAAAGTTTTGCAAATGTGATGATGTCTTGCGTAGCTGTTTTTGGATCCAGATCACCAACAGTAAATGTGAATTTACCTGGTGCGACGAGAGATACTGTTGCTGGCCGAGAACACACACTCATGCACTGCATTATTCTAACGTGGAATCGTTCGTTCAGATGCTCTGTGTTTATGGCCTCTTGCAACTGTTCAGCTAAATCTTTACCAGGGCGTTCCGGGTTATCTGGACTTGCATTTTTAGGGCGGCAGGCTCCGCAAATATAGATTTCTAGCTCTGGTGTGATATTGGATTGTGCAATGGTCATGTTTTATTCATCATCTTATTAAATGTCACTTTGAAGCTCGGCACAGTGTCTTGAAAATGGTGTGGCGTCAAGTTTATAAGTTGATTGCAGAAAAACCTGCCTTGGGGCATAGTTAGGGGGCTAGACCTTTTTTCATGCAAGGTTTCCTAAACTTGCTTCTGTTGGTCATTTTGTATGGAGTTTTAGATCATGTTACATGGTGGAGAGCTGTTAAAAGCTGCTAAGGACTATGGAATCGAGCCTTTTAAGTGGTTAGACTTATCTACAGGCATTAATCCGAATGGGTATTTTATTAAAGATTTACCTCAATCCTGTTTTCACCGTCTTCCTGATCCATCTGATTTAAATGGGCTTGAAGCTGTTGCTCGTGAGAGTTATTCAGTGCCGCAAGGGGTTGGGCTTATTGCAGCGGCTGGGTCTGAAGCTCTTATTCAAACTTTACCGCAAATTTTTCCGACGATGAAAGTTGCGATTCTCAGTCCGACATTTTCATCTCATGAGGCTTCCTGGCGACGCTATGGTCATGAGGTTCATTTGATTGATAGTTTGGATGATGTAGGGGATGCGACAATTGTTGTACTTGTAAACCCTAACAACCCTGACGGTTCGGTAATCAGCCCTAAAAAATTTCGTAAATTAGCCGAGGCTTTAAAAGCTAAGGGCGGGGCATTGATACTTGATGAAGCTTTTGCAGATTGTCACCCTGAAATAAGTTATGTGCCTCTTCATGATAATGGTTCTGTTATTGTTTTGCGCTCTATTGGGAAATTTTATGGTCTTGCGGGGCTTCGGTTAGGATTTTGGACCGTTTGAGAGATTTAATGGGTGACTGGGCTGTTTCAGGCCCCGCTATTGAAATTGGCCGTAAAGCTTTGCAGGATAAAGAGTGGGCCGAAAAAAGCTTACAATTGCTTGAATTGCAATCAAAAATGCATAGAGCAGTGTTTGAACGGCTTTCTATTCAAGTTGTTGGGGGTACTTTATTGTTTAACTTGATTGAAATTGCTGATGCCCGCACATTACATCATGAATTAGCTAAGCGTGCGATTTGGACAAGACGGTTTGATTATAATTCAAACTGGTTACGGATTGGTCTTTGTAAAAGTCAGAGTGATTTGAAGCAATTTGAAGAACTATTTCAAGATGCATTGGACAGTCAGGTCGTGCCGGCTTAATTGATTGGGACTGCTTTTATTTTGTAGATCCTTTTTGTAACTTCCGTTCTGATTTTTGGTGATTAGAGATTTTATTTATGCCTGATATGGATTTGAGGGCACTCCTCCTCATTTTAGCGATACTACTTGATTGGTTAATTAGTGACCCTAAACGACTTTATAGTCATATTGCGCATCCCGTTCAATTTATGGGAGATGTACTCAGCCTGATTGAGGCGCGTTTTAATAAACAAACCGTTTCGTTTAACATGCAGAAATTGCGTGGTGTCTTTGGTCTGTTTTTGTATCTATCTATTTGGTTGGTGGTTGGCATTGCGATTTCATTGATCTGTAATGTTATTGGTCTTTGGGGTATGGCTCTGGAAGTTTTGCTAGCTGCGATTTTACTTTCTGGTCGCTCGCTTTATGAGCATGTTCGGGATGTTAACGAAGCTCTTAAATTTAAAACCATTGAAGAAGCACGGCTCTCTGTTGGGCAAATTGTTGGGCGTGATGTAACTGCGCTTGATGAGCGAGGCGTTGCGCGCGCAGCGATTGAATCTGGAGCTGAAAATTTATCGGATGGGTTTATTGCGCCTGTTTTGTTTTATTTTATCGGTGGTTTGCCTGGGCTGATTTTTTATAAAGCAGTGAATACAGCTGATAGTATGATTGGTCACAAAACCCAGAGATTTTTAGGTTTTGGCTGGGCAGCAGCACGACTTGATGATGTTCTTAACTTTGTACCGTCTCGATTAACAGGGTTGTTAATTGTGATTATTGCTCAACTTCGCTATGCCAATGGGGGAGATGTATTTCGGGTGATGATGAAAGATTCTGGTAAGCATAGTTCGCCAAATGCCGGGTGGCCAGAGGCTGCGATGGCAGGTGCGCTTGGGATTGCTTTAGCTGGTCCCCGTGTTTATTTTGATGTGATGAAGCAGGATCCTTGGATCAATGCGAAAGGGCGACTGGATGCTGATGCGGAAGATATCTGGCAGGCTTTGGCGGTGATGAAAAGGGCGGTGTTTTTGATTTTGCCTTTGATTGGTTTAATTGGTGTCTTATTATTTCTTATTGAGACTGTACCTTTTCAATTTCTTTGATATTCAATGTCTTTGCTATGTGATCTGACAGCTCATTTAGAGTGGTTTCAATTTGAGCTTTATAGGCTGTTTGGCTTTCAAAATTTTTGTATAATTTTTGAAGAAAGTTATTTCTAAATTCATCAGCTTGGAATAGGCCGTGAAGATATGTGCCCATGACTTTTCCTGAAAGGTTTTGGGCACCTTCTATTTGGTTTTCATCATTCTTAATTTTGAAAAGTGGCCGGTTTGTATCTGGCCCGGTTGTTTTGCCCATATGCATTTCATAGGCTGAAAGAGTTGAGTGAGTTTCTAGAAATTCAGCTTTGACTTCAGTTAGAGTTTTGTTGACCTCTAGGGTTGTTTCAATATCTAATAATTTTAAACCTTCAATTTCTCTCGGCCTTCCTTCCAGACCTTTTGGATCTTTTATTGATTGTCCAAGCATTTGATAGCCGCCGCATAGACCAAGAATAGCTCGACCTTTTCTGATGTGCTTGGCTATATCGATGTGCCAGCCTTCTTGATAGAGCGCTTCTAAATCAGCAATGGTTGCTTTTGATCCGGTTAATATGATGAGGTCTGTATTACCAGGAATAAGTTCACCTTGTCTAATTAGTTTAAGGTCAACGTTTGGTTCAGCGGCTAAGGGATCAAGATCATCAAAATTAGCTATGCGTGGGAGAACTGGCACAGCGATTTTTATTAATTTTTTATCTGAGTTATTAATTTTAGTGTTGTTCTCTAAATCTTGGCTATCTTCTGCTGGAAGTAGATTGGCTTTTTGAAACCAGGGGCAGACGCCTAAGCTTTGCCAGTTGGTTTTTTCAGTGATTAGAGTTTCAGCTGATGTGAAGAGAGTTGGGTCACCACGAAATTTATTAATAATATAGCCTTTGATGAGATTAATTTCATCGTCTGGCAAAAGGGCATGTGTGCCGACAATACTGGCTAATACACCGCCTCTATCTATGTCTGCAGCTAGAATAACCGGAAGTTTGGCAGCGATTGCAAATCCCATATTCGCGATATCGTTTTCTCGCAGATTAATTTCTGAGGCAGAACCGGCGCCTTCTACGATGATAAGATCAGCTTCTTGTTTTAATAACTCAAAGCTTTCTAAAACTTTCGGCATGAGCGTCTTTTTTAAGTTATAGAAATCTTTGGCTTTATAAGAACCTAATCGTTTGCCTTGCACGATTACCTGTGAACCGCATTCGCCCTCTGGTTTTAAGAGAACGGGGTTCATATGAATGGTTGGGTTTGTTTTACATGCCAGAGCCTGGAGCGCTTGAGCACGGCCGATTTCTCCGCCATCCTTTGTAACTGCGGCATTGTTTGACATGTTTTGAGGTTTAAAGGGACGAACGGTTAGACCCTGATTCGTGAAGTATCGGCAGAGCCCGGCGACCAACATTGATTTGCCAACATTGGAGCCGGTCCCTTGAACCATAAAGGCTTTGCATGTTTTTTTATTGTTCGGCTTCGTCACGGAATATCAACTTTGGCTCGGATCAACTTTTGGGAACGAATTAAATTGGGTCTAGACAAAATTCTTTGGCTAGACTTCAGTATTCAATGCCTTTTTGGGCTTTGATGCCTTGTTCCTTAAAGGGGTGTTTGATTAATTTCATTTCTGTGACGAGATCAGCAGCTTCGATCAGTTCTGGTTTGGCGTTGCGGCCTGTGACGATAATATGTTTATCAGCTGCTCTGTTTTTTAGGGTTTCGATGACGTCATCTAATTCGAGATAATCATAACGGAGCGCGATGTTTAATTCGTCCAGTACGACCATTTTAACATTTGGGTCTTCGATAAACTCTTTTGATTTAGCCCAGGCTTTTTTGGTGACTTCTATGTCTCTGTCTCTGTCTTGAGTTTCCCATGTAAAGCCTTCACCCATGGCGTGAATTTCAACTTGTTCTGGGAATTTCATCAATACGTCGCGCTCGCCCGACTCCCAGTCACCTTTGATGAATTGGACGATGCCGATGTTAAACCCATGAGTTATGCCGCGCATGACCATACCGAAGGCTGAAGACGATTTGCCTTTGCCTGTGCCTGTATGAACAATGAGCAAGCCTTTGTCCGCAGTTTTCTCAGCCATTTTTTTGTCGTGTAGTTCTTTGCGTTGCACCATTTTGTCATGGTGGCGTTCACTATCAATCGGTTTGCCCATTTTACGTATCCTGTTGCAATTGGTTGAGGTAATGATAAGCGCTGTTGCGCTTGGGTTGCCAGAGGCCGCGTTCTATTGCTTGCTGGAATTGTTTTGCGATTTCATCCATAGCGGGTTTGTTCGAATTTTGCAAAAATTCGCGCACGTCTTCATCAACTAAATAAGCTTCAAACAAACTTTCAAAATGATGTTCTTCGACAGCGTTTGTCAGGCTGGCAAATGCACTAAGGTTCGTGACGGTGGCTAAAATTTCACTTGCTCCTTTGGCACCATGGCGCTGAATGGCTTTGATCCATTTTGGGTTAGCGGCTCGTCCGCGAACGATTTTTGCAATCTCGTCGCTTAAGGTTTGAACCTTTGGATTCTCTGGATTGCTGTGATCATTGTGATAAATCTCTGGCGCTTTGCCACTTATGCTTTCAACGGAGGCAGAAAGACCACCTTCAAATTGGTAGAAATCTTCACTATCTAAAATGTCAAACTCTCTGGTGTCTTGGTTATGCACGACAAGGTTGGTTGATTGGAGCAAGGCTTTGAAATGTTCGAGCGCTTCTTTGCCATCTATTTCATTTTCTTTTGCCTGTCCATATGTGTAGCTACTCGCTTTGATATATTGGTCTGCAAGTTCGTCTCTTGTCGTCCATTGACCTTGGTGGATCATGTCTTTGAGGCCGGCGCCATAGCTCATGTGAGCTGAGCCGAAAATACGTGCTTTTGCTTGTTTATCGGCAACAGGTTCTTCGAGACCTTCTTTTTGTAGCCTTGCTTTGCGTTTAAGATAAGCTGCCCGCAAGGGGTTGGCATTTTCATTTTCATCTAAGTCCGCCACGGCATTGATGGCGCTTTGCAACAGATCGATTTGGGCCGGAAAGGCATCTCGGAAAAAGCCAGAAATACGTAATAAAAGATCTACTCTTGGTCTGTTTAATTCAGACAAGGGAATGACTTCAAATCCGGTGACGCGGCGCGAGGCGCTATCCCATGTTGGCCTTGTGCCAATGAAGGCAAGGGCCTGAGCAATGTCATCGCCGCCTGTGCGCATGTTTGAAGTGCCCCATGCGGAGAGGGCGATTTGTTTGGGCCATTCTCCATTTGCTTGAGTGTAGGCTTTTATAACCGTTTCAGCAGATTGCTTACCTAAGCGCCAAGCGGTTTCTGTTGGAATGGTGCGGTTATCGATGGTGTAAAAATTTCGCCCTGTAGGGAGCACATCTAAGCGGCCACGGGTCGGTGCACCTGAGGGGCCGGGTTCGACGAATTTTCCGTCTAAGGCTTTTAGTACGCCTTCGATTTCTTTTCTGGCGCAGGTTTCTAGAAGTGGACTTAAGTGAGACTGGATGTATTCCAAAACCGGTTTTGTTTCTTGCCACGTTGGATCTACATCTATTGATCCATTTACGAGTTGCTCGGCTAGAATTTCTAATCTTTCAACTGTGTCACCATTTGTGCGCCAGTTGTCTTTTATCAGGTTTGCTAATTTTTCAGGTTTAGAGCCTTGCCATGGTGTGGCCATTTCAGTGATTAAAGGATCAAACTCTAAGCTGAGATCATTGGCGAGGGCGCGCAGGAGTGATTGATGTTTTGATTGTTTGGTCGTGACGATTTCGCCATCAACTTCTTTTCTGATTTCAAAAGTTTCTTTAAATTCACTGCGTGGTAATCTGGTTAAGGCCAAAAGCAGATTTGTTTTTTGCTCACCTTTTGGAGCTTCACCAAATATGTGTAAGCCATCGCGGATTTGGAGTTCTTTTAATTCGCAAAGAAAATTATCTAGCTTTTGTAGTTTGGTGTCATCGCAATCGCTCTCTTTAATATCGCAATCTTTTGAGAGACCTATTGATTGCGCAAGTGAGATGATGTCTTCGCCCAACAGTTTGGTACGTCTTGGATCAACACCAGCGGCTTCGTAATATTCATCGACCAAGCATTCTAAGTCTTTTAAAGGGCCGTAACTTTCTGCTCTGGTGAGAGGCGGGGTTAGGTGATCAATGATGACGGCGCTGGTCCTGCGTTTGGCTTGTGCGCCTTCGCCAGGGTCGTTGACAATAAAGGGATAAATATGTGGTGTAGCTCCAAGGATGGCTTCAGGCGCGCAAGATTTACTCAGCGCAAGAGCTTTGCCAGGGAGCCATTCTAAGTTGCCGTGTTTGCCCATATGGATGATGGCATCCATTTTAAACTGGTCGCGTAGCCAAAAGTAAAAAGCGAGATATTCGTGAGTAGGTGGAATAGTTGCATCATGATGAGAGAGCTTGGCATCCAGACCGCTGCCTCGCCCGGGTTGTACGCCAACGACGACAGCCCCAAGTGAAATGGTGCGGATGAGAAAGCTGCCATCTTCAGTATTAAATGAAGGATCTTTTTCTGGAAGTCCCCATCGATCTACAATCTCGTCTTTGAATGTTTCATCGAGATTGTTCCAGGCCTTCAGGTACTCAGTTAAAGAGTAATCATGCCACTTGGTTTTATCAGCTGTGGCGTGTTGTAATTTTTTAATGAGATCATCGCCGGTTTCAGGAATGGAACTTAGATTATAACCTTCTTCCTTCATGGCTTCTAAAAGCTTAATGGTGCCGGCTGGTGTATCCAGGCCAACGCCATTGGCAATGCGACCATCATTTGATGGGTAGTTAGAGAGAATGAGGGCGACTTTGCGGTTCGTAATCTCAGTGCTTTGTAGTTTGGCCCAATTGGCTGCTAGTTTTGCGACGAACTCGGTTCTGCTCGGTTCAGCTTTATGCCCGACGAGTGAAGTCTCTACATTTTCATCTCTGCCGAAATCTGATTTGAATGAGATGGCTCTTGTGGTGATGCGGCCATCTATTTCAGGCAAGGTGACATTCATTGCTATGTCTCTTGAGATCAACCCTCTTGGATTGTTAGCCCATGTATCTTTGTTGGAGCCAGAAAGAATAGCCTGAAAAACAGGTCTCTCAGACTGGTCTAAAATAGTTCCTTGCCAGTCAGTGCCTGGTTTTGAAATGGCAAAGCTTGTGGTGTTGATGATGGTCGCTGGTTTTGCGTCTTCGAAAATTTGAGTGATGATATCTTTTGCGACCTGGTCTTTTAAGCTGCTTGCGAAAATGGGTAGGGGATTGAGGCCTTGTTCTTGCAAATCTTTGATGAGCTGATCGATCGGTTCCAGATCACCTGATTGTAGTAAGGCACGGTAGAAGGTAATTGCAGATACTGGGTTTTCTTCATTCCATAAGTCTTGGATATCTTCGACAGATTTGATGTTTTGACCAGGCCAGTAGATGCCTGCTTTGGGCAAGGGGTGAGCTGGGTTAGGTTTTTCGGTTTTGTCTGGCTCAATAATATAGGCGCAGTGGTTTAAAAAATTACTGTAATTTTCTGGGCCGCCTTCGATGAGGTATGACCAAAGTTGATCAGTGGTTTCTTGATCGATTGTAGAGTAAGCATCCAGGGTTTCGTCTTTATAAGCCGAGCCTGACATGACACTGAGTTTAATGTTCTCCCCACGGCAAAGGCGGGTTAATTCATCGAGGCCATATTGCCAATAAGATGGCCCACCCAGAACACGCACAATGATCAGCTTGGCATGCTTTAAGGTTTGCTCGATATAGAGATCAATCGAGTAGTTGTGATTGAGGTTGAGTAAGTTAGCCAGGCGAAGGGTTTTTTGTTGTCCCTTCAGTTGCCCACCAGCAACCGGGATGTGATGACTGATAGATTGAGTGCTTTGTTGAATCTGTGAATAGGCTTTTGCAAGGCCTGCGATCTCTGTATCCGCAGACGTAAGCACGACGATATTGCCTGGCGTTTGGGCCAGGTCAATTGGGTCTTTGCCGTCGTCGATGCCGCCGGCTTGTGCTGTCAATAAATGCAAAAAAAGCTCCATATTTTATTCGTGAGGGCGTTAAGGCTGAATTTTTAACCCCTCAAATATGTCTTATATTCCACGGGCCTAAAAATTCACCCTTGCCTACTCACGAACAAAATCTGAAACTTTTTTGGATCGAGCTTTGAGGCTGGAAAATAGAAAGATTAGATTTAATGGATGGGTTGGGGTTTGTCTATTTGTTTAAGTAGAAGGAAGAAATTAGAAGTTTATATTAATTTCGAGATATATTTTGAGCTACGTTCATAATACTCCTTCAGTTGTCCATTATGAAACCGGGGCAGCAACAATGCTTTATTTTGAATAAAATTTCCTATTAAAATTTATTGAAACTAGCGCATATTGAGAATTTATTACGTAATAAACTCTCAATTTCATTAGAATTTTTTTCATTGTATTTTGGATAAATAGGCAAAGTATCAAAAATAATTATATATAGCTCTCTTATAGTTTGTAGATGTTCTAGGTTATCAGGACTGTCTTTTATTTTGTTTGCAGCACTTAATATCTTGTTTTTGAAGTGAATTATTTTTTCTGGGAATGGACTTTCTTGACTTAATTTAGTAATTAAATCTATTGCTGATTGATCAGCTATAATAAGGTTTTCTATTTTATTCTTATTAATGTTGAGTTGCTGAATATTCAAATTTCTATGATATGATTTTCTGCTATTAAACTCATGTTTTAGAAAGTAACTGTCATAAAATACCGGTGTATTTCTGTACGGCAATGATAATCTTTTATTCAAACCTGATAACTCCAAAATTCCATTATCAGATTTTCCTGAATACTTTCTTTGGCAAGCCCATAGCAGGAGATCAGTTACTTGCGTTCCTGGATTATTTTTATCTACAATATTTGTTTCTATTTTAGGAAAATAGTGGGGAGACATTGGTAGATTGATAGCTGATTGGAGTTGTTCTATCCAAGCATTTTCCCAAAAACTCGTTTGTTTAATAATTTGTTTAGGTGCTCTTTCAATAAATACTTCTATCGGTCTATTAAAATTTACAGACTCTGCAAATGTTGCAAGAACAGCCATTTGTTGTTGACGATGTTGATCGCTCATATTCCATTCTGGATATTGGGATTTCAAATTATCATTACTGGTAAAAAATACCTCAAAAACGCCAGTTAAATTTTTATTTATTGTTTTGGCGAAAGCTATTCTTGCAATATGGCAATCATCTGTTGCGTGAAAAAATCCGCGATTGAGTGTTCGTTCTAACAGTTTTCTTTCTGAATGATCAGATATGCATAGCTTTTCTAATGCATTTAATCCTTCTGTTATTAGTGAATTTTTAATTTCTTTAATTGAAGAAAATGAGCCTGCACCAAGAATTTTGTCATCATTAATTTTAAATTGAGTTTCATCGATGTAAGCAAATACTTTTTGAGACATTATCTCTATCCATTCCAGCCTGGCCAATCACAACCAAATTCGACGTACGTGCTTCTTCTATGTTCCAGGGTTTGTCGTAGTAGGCGTCTAGTCTTGGGCCGACGGCTTGGATTTGGAGGCGCATGTCTTTGTCTTTTACAGATACAAATCCCTTAAGCCGCAAGATGTCGTGAGTTTTGATGGTCTCAACTAGCTTTTCTTTAAAGCCTTCCACGTCATCGATTGTATCCAAGACAATGCTGAAACTTTCAAAATCATCATGGTCGTGATGATGGTGGTGGTGGATGTCATCGCCTTGGGCTGCATGATGGCGCTCGTGGTGAGACATGCGGTTGTCATCTTCAGCTTTCATGTCGAGACCTAGGAGCACATTTAAAGGAAGTTTTCCTTTTTGGGATTGCACCATTTTTACACCGTCTCTTGTTTCTTTAGAGACGAGAGCCTTTACATTGGTTATGGCTTGATCATCGATTAGATCTGTTTTCGAGAGAACAATCAGATCAGCGCAATTCACCTGGTCTTCAAAGAGTTCGCCAAGTGGTGTTTCGTGATCTAGAGCTTCGTCTTGTTCTCGCTGAGCTTGGACTTGGTGTTCGTTAGCGGCAAAGCGGCCTTCAGAGACGGCAGGGGCATCGACGATTGTAACAACTCCATCAACGGTCACTTCGGTTTTTATCTCTGGCCAGTTAAAGGCGCGTACAAGTGGTTGCGGAAGAGCCAAGCCCGATGTTTCAATAATTATGTGATCTGGGCGCTGCTCGCGGCTTAAGAGTTTTTCCATTGTGGGAATAAAATCTTCAGCCACTGTGCAGCAGATGCACCCGTTGGCGAGCTCGACAATGTCGTCCTCGGTACAATTTTCATCACCGCAAGATTTTAGAACTTCACCATCTACGCCAACATCGCCGAATTCATTGATGATCAGAGCCAGGCGTTTACCATTGGCGCTTTCAATCAAGTTGCGGATGAGAGTTGTTTTACCAGCGCCAAGAAAGCCAGTAATCACGGTGACAGGAATTTTATGGGGCATTTAGAGATCTCTTCTCATGAATTCATCAGGAATGATGTTTATTTTAAAATTAGCGGTAGTCCTGCAGCTATAAAAACTACATTTGTGGCCCTTTTGGCAAGCTTTTGATTTAATAAACCTTGTTCATCTCGAAAGGCACGGGCGAGAGCATTTTCTGGGACGATAGAAAGGCCAAGCTCATTTGAGACTAGTATCACATCAGCTGAGCAGCTTGAGAGATTATTCAATAGTGTATCCGTCATATCTGTAATACTTAGACTTTTTTCCATAAGGTTGGAGAGCCAAATTGTCATACAGTCGATGAGAATGACGGTGTTTTCTGTATATGATTTGGTTAGGTGTGGAATGAAGTTCACTGGTTCTTCAATAGTATGCCAGTTGTTGTCTCGCTGGTTTTGATGGTTTTTGATACGTTTTTGCATCTCCTCATCTCTGGCCTCAGCTGTGGCGATGTAGATTTTGTTTGAATATGGGATGGCCAGATTTTCAGCGTAATTACTTTTGCCGCTTTTTGCTCCGCCAAAAATCAGTGAAATTTTATTCATAAGGCTCACGAATTTCGTTTTGATCATTCTAGAATGATTTGACATTTTGTCATTAAATGTTTGTTTTTCTGTGATTTTTTAGATAATCATGTAGGCAACCCTTATTGGATACGAATTATTTTATGTTTGAGACTATCGATAGCTTTCTTTCCAGTTTAAATTCTTTGCCGGCTGCTGAAGTTGAGTTTCAAGAGGCGGCACAGACGCGGCAAGCCCAATTAACAAAGCCAAATGGATCTCTTGGGCGCTTGGAAGATATTGCTATATGGCTAGCGGGTTGGCAAGGCAGAGAATGTCCGAAATTAGATCAAATTTCAGCTTTTGTGTTTGCTGGGAACCATGGGGTTGTTGAGGAAGGAATTTCTCCTTTCCCCGCTACTGTTACCGAGCAGATGGTGCAAAATTTTAACAATGGTGGTGCTGCCATCAATGCGTTAACAACTGTTTTTGGGCATGAACTTTCAGTTATTCCTCTTCATCTTGATCAACCTACGAAGAATATTACTCTTGCTGCTGCCATGACAGAGGAAGAGACGCTTGAAGCTCTTAATATTGGGGCGTCATGCGTTAAAAATTGTGATGCGGATCTGGTTTATTTTGGTGAAATGGGAATTGGGAATACGACCATTGCGTCTACATTAGCAGCAGCCACTTGTGGCGGGTGCGGAGCTGATTGGGCTGGGCCTGGAACGGGGCTTACTTCTGAAGGGGTTGAACTGAAAAGTGACGTTATTGATCGGGCTTTAGAGTTTCATAAATTAAAAAGAGATAAAAAGACTGAAGCCGGTTCATCTTCACCAATTGATATCATTCGATTGGTTGGTGGAAGGGAGCAAGCTGCTCTTTTAGGTGCTGTTGTTGCTGCACGTTTAAAACGTATACCTGTTTTGCTTGATGGATTTGTGGTTACAGCAGCTGTTGCACCTTTGAGTTTGCTTGAAGTTAACGCGCTTGACCATTGTTGGGCGGCTCATTGTTCCGCAGAACCTGCGCATCAAAGATTGCTTGATTGTTTGTGGTTGGAACCTTTGCTAAATTTGAATATGCGTTTGGGTGAGGGGACAGGGGCTGCGCTTGCTGAGGAGCTTGTTAACGGTGCAGTAACTACTCATGCCCACATGGCAACGTTTGAAGAAGCGGCAATTTCTAATCGTGATTGAATAGATATCTATCTGATGAGTAAGGGGTTTATGACTTGTTGATTTTAAAGCAAATAATTTTGTGCTTTCAATTTTTAACGCGTCTACCTTTGCCTTCCTTTGTATTTTCTTCTTCCGAGAAACTGCCTCTTGCACCGACGGCTTGGTGTTTTCCTCTAGTGGGTGCTTTCATTGGCGGACTTCTTTGGGCGGCTCTTCTCCTTTTGGAGGGACTGGGTGTCCCCTTTCATTTGCAGTGCCTTTCTGTGCTTGTTTTAGGAATTGGCCTTACTGGGGCTCTTCATGAAGATGGGTTTGCTGATTTTTTTGATGGTCTTGGTGTGTATGATAGAGCGCGTGCTCTTGAGGTAATGCGAGACAGCCAGGTCGGGAGTTTTGGGGCTCTTGCATTATTAGTGAGTTTTTCCTGGCGTGGAATTGCATTAATGGAACTAGGTTCCGTTTATTTGGTTGGTCTCAGTTTGTTGCTTACTCACATAGGCGCACGTGGCTTGATGGCACTGATGTTACTGTTGCCTCTTGCGCGATCTGATGGGTTAGCTGCCACTAGTGGTAAAGCACCCTGGTTGGTTGTATTGATTGCTCTTGCACTTACTGGTGGTGTGCTCTTTGCAGTGCTTCCCTGGTTTGTTGCGCTTATGGCTTTTTTAATCAGTGGTGCCGGGCTCATGATCATCTCACTCATTTCGCTTCGCCGGTACGGGGGGCTAACAGGGGATGTTTATGGCGCAGGTGAACAGGTTTGCGAGATGCTGATGCTTGGTGTTTTCGCATCTTTCTTACCTAGTCTAATGTAAGTTTTAAAAAACGAAAAAAAAGCCGCAATTGAGATGCGGCTTTTTTGTTTTAAGTTTTTAAATTTTTTAAGAGCTGAATTTTTTATAAAAAGTGCCGCTGAACCATCCTAATAGAGACCAGAGAATAAAATTGCAGGTGAGACTTGCAGTTACAAAGTGGCCCTGAATTTCTGCCGGAACCGAACTTGCGTACCCTTCTGGGTGAGGAGCACCGATGGCATGAGGGGCTAAAATTAGTAAAACGCCAACTGCGCGTAGCACCCAATTATTTGCAAAGATTAGCAATGCTAGAGCTATGGATGTAGCCACAGCAGTGATAAGCCACCAGATTTGCCTTGAGACGAGATCAGCTGCGGCACTGCCGGGAAGTTCCGGCGGTAGACCAAGTGATGGTGCTAGTGCAATGGCGGCAAACCCGGCCATACCCCACATAACGCCAGTGCGGCCATTGATTGATTGATTTGAAAGGGCGTAACCAGAGGTGAGTAACAAAGCAAAGCCAATGGCTGTGAGTATTGTTGTTAGTCCTGTGTAAACCGTTCGTTCAAGTCCATCAGCAGGGCTCCATTCAGATGAGGTTTCACCTTCTTTATGAGCATTTCCGTGTACTAAAATTAAATAGGGGTGTGCATTGGATTTTTGGAGAGATGTTTTTTGCGCCGGTTTGGGAGTGCCACCTTCATATTTCTCAGATTCAATTATAAGAGGTGTTGTGGTGACATGGTGCAGTGCTGTTACAATGAGGCCGCTTAAAAGCCCAGCTAAAATAGCACTTAGGAAAATACGTTGAAACATGGGGTGTCCTTTTTTAATTGCGCTTTAGGTTGCCCACTAGCAACCGCGCTTTTCTCTCTCACGGGCTATTTTGCCACTGAAAGTGGCAAGCCCTCCGAGGGACGGCACTAGGTGCCGGGCTTCGCTGTCGCTATGCCATGTCACTCGGTCCACTTCGGACCGAGTTCCTTCTTCGAATAGCAAATTTCTTGATTTATCTGACTAAGCTTTGTTCGGTCAAAGCAGTCAGTTATCTAAAATATAGATGTTTTACTTTAGGCGATATTTTATTTCGTCACTTTATTAAGTTAGTGACAAGGGAAGCCGATTGAGTGGCGTGTATCGTGGCCGGCGTTGTGAGCTATGTTTTGATAAGAGAAATTTGTTGCCAGAATTAAAAACAGGCCGAAAAAAGCTGCTCCAAAAATGGTCATTGTTTCTTTGAGTGAAACTTCATTTGTAAGAGCAAGAGCTTTAGCTTCTGATTGTTTTTTCAATTTTTTAATTCCTTTCCGTCCGCCCGACGGTGTTGGGTTATATGACCTGTCTTTAATTTCAGGCCATAAAATTTGAGTTTGCCCATTTAGCCTTGTTAGGTTTCCTGACTTAAGGGTCTTAGCTGAACTGATGACCTTCCCAAAAAATGAGTTTAACAATGGATAATCATCGTTAATCTTTTTCAGTGGCTTTTGATCAGTTTGCTCGCCTATTACAGTTGCGGGGGCAGTTCTGGGATTAAATTTGGTATAATTTGCACCAGATTCCCTTACCAAAGCTTTATGCGTCATTCTTGTTAGCAAAGTTTTTTCGTGACGTAAACTGGTAACTTTAGGCAGATAGTTGAGATTTTGACTGTTTTATCGTGCTGGCAAATAGGTTTTTATTATTGTTCAATATAACCAATTGACAGGGCCTTCTTGTTAAGGCTAGCTTATTGGCACATGAGGATTTTATTTTAAATAATTTACGTACGACTTCTTATTAAGTGTATGTTTTTTATAACTTTATATGAAATTCTTGAAGATTAATTCAATTTTGGGGCCTTGACCCTCATCTATTGGAGGAAAATATGTTTTTATTTCCTGCTGCGCTGCTCAAGCGTAAGCTTAAAGCTTGTTCGTATTCTTTTGTTGTAGCTACTTTTGGCGTTGTTTCTCTCTCTTCTTTCTCAAATTCAACTTACCTAGCTTCTGAAGCTCATGCAGCTGATAAGGGCGTGGTGAATATCTATTCCTATCGCCAGCCATATTTGGTTAAGCCGCTTTTGGAAGAATTCACCAAACAGACTGGCATTCAAACCAAAGTTATTTTTGCGAAAAAAGGTTTGATTGAACGTATCGCAGCTGAAGGTAAATTAAGCCCAGCTGATGTACTGCTAACCGTTGATATTGGTCGTTTATCTGCAGCCGTTGAAAAGGGAATTTCTCAACCGGTTAAATCTTCAGTCATTGAGGGCAATGTACCAGCCAAATATAGAAGTGCGAAAGGTGACTGGTTTGGTCTAACTGTTCGCTCTCGGGTTGTTTATGCCTCTAAGGACCGTGTTGGCCAAGATGCGATTACTTACGAAGATTTGGCTGACCCTAAATGGCGCGGTAAAATTTGCATGCGCTCTGGTCAGCATGTTTATAATGTTGCGATGATTGCCTCTATGATTGCTCACAACGGCGCTGAAAAAACCAAGACATGGCTTAAGGGCCTCAAAGCGAATTTAGCTCGTAAACCTTCTGGCAATGATCGGGCTCAGATAAAAGCTGTGTTTGCTGGCCAATGTGATTTGGCGATTGGTAACACTTATTATATGGGCAAGATGCAAACAAATGAGAAGAAGCCGGAACAGAAAAAATGGGCTGCTTCAGTTAAATTGCTTTTCCCAAATACTAAAACGCGCGGCGCTCATGTGAACTTGTCTGGTATGGTTTTGGCGAAACATGCACCGAACAAAGAAGCTGCTGTTAAATTGATGGAATTTTTATCATCTGAAAAAGCACAGCAGATTTATTCAAAAGTGAACTTTGAATATCCGGTTAAAGAAGGTGTGGCTTGGTCTGACCTTGTGAAAAGTTGGGGTGAGTTTAAAGCTGATGATTTGGCTTTAGATCAAATCGCAAATTTGCGTAAAGCAGCTTCATTGCTTGTTGATGAAACAGACCTCAATAACGGACCAAGCAGCTAGGGTCTAGGGACTAGTCCCGTTTGTAAGATGAAATTAGAAAGCCTTCTGTTCCATAATTGGTTCAGGGGGCTTTTTTTGACCAGCAGTGTTCTCATTTCTGAAAGTATTTCTAATATTCAAACAGGAATGCCTCATTGAGGGAGGGGCAAAACTAAGACGTAATAAAAAGCTAGAAGATTTAGACCATGTCTCTAACACCACAAAAATTAATAATTCTTTTGGATGTTGATAAAAGCTGGTAAAAGAATTGTTCCATACTGAATGAGGGGAAGGTGTACTATATCTTATTATTTAAAATATTTGATGCTCTTCCTGGTATCTCTAACTTTGATGAATAGCCCGGTTAGGGCTGAGATGTCTTGCGAAGGCATATTGGCTTCTGGGTCTATAAAAGAAATGAGACCTTGTGCTGAACTTAAATATCAAGCTGCTTAAAAAACACTTAAAGAAACTCTTGAACGTCTCAGTAAAGATCTTGAGGACAAACACAAAAAGGCTCTCAACAAGGCCCAAATAGCTTGGACCAGATATCGCCTGCTGGATTGCTATAGCTATTCATTACAAGTCGTAGGCCAATTAAGACCCATCTTCAATAATATATGCCGTGCCAAATTAACAAAGCAGCGGAATGCTTTGTTAAAAGTACAATATGAAAAGAACTAATTTATCATTGGTGTGAGAAAGAAACTCAACTCATTTGGTTAAAGAAGTTGTGGCTTGGTCTGGCCTTGTTAAGAGTTTGGGTGAGTTTAAAGTTAATGATTTGGCTTTAGAAAAAATCGCTGACCTGCGCAAAGCGGCTTCATTGCTTGTTGATGAAACAGACCTCAATAATGGACCGCGCAGTTAGAAGCTAGCCTCTAAGCTAGTTTGTTTCTTTGAAATATAATAAAAAGCTTTCTGTTCCATAATTGGTTCAGGAGGCTTTATTGTGGCCGGTTTTAATCTAATATTTGTAATTCAATTTCATGCAAGGAGTGTCTGTTGATGACCCTAAGCTGATATTCCGCAAATAGCCAACTTCT
>CAXIDO010000005.1:0-17444 GCA_964022745.1 uncultured Methyloligella sp.
TTTTTAAGAATAAAAAGTAATTGTGCTTCATTTTTTTTGTTATCATTTATTAAATTATGATCTTTGCGGCGTATGTGGATATCAGGCATTACTAACCAACTCTCTCTATGTGTTCGTTTAGAGTGTTGTTTAATTCTTCCATTTCATCGTCTGATAGTTTGCTATTTGACGTGCAAAATTCTTCCCATATTTCTTTTAACGTCTCCACATCGTTAGCTAAACTCAATTCAGAATCGAGGGTTTCTGATATGGTGTCAAAAGTTTCTATGACATTCTCAATATCTAATTGTTCAGGCTCTATCTTTTTCACTTCAATCGACGGGGAAGGAGGTGAGGGTGGTGTTATGTTTTTGGCTGGAGCGTTTTCTTCATAGTCTTGTACTTCTTCGGCGACAGCTAAACCAACCATTGCATCTGATGCCCCGCCTCTGATTGCCCAGCTACGAGCCCTCATTTGAAGCATTCTTTTTGGGTATTTGTACCAAGGAGACGTGTTGTCTGCCTCGTATGTGGATCCATTACGCCCTTTTCTTTGAACCCTAGCATCAACTTGCCAAAGACCGGCTTTTTGTGCGTCCTTTACACTAAAGGTTTTTGTTATCACATGACCTGTATCGCCTCGGGTTAACGTACATGTTGCAATGGCTTCATCACCTTCACCCTCAATTGTTTCATCTAGCTGGTGGCCGTGTTTGTACATTAGTGCTGGTAAAGCATCGCCCCAAAGGCAAGGCCTGCCATTGACCACGGCTATGTTTTGCATAGCTTGTACAGGAGGGAGCCCTAACTCCATGCCGTATTGGATAGCAACTGCAATTTTTGAAGCACTATCAAGCGTATTAGGCGCCATTTTAGATTGGTAAAACACTTCTGACATATTCAATATATCTGTGAAGTTTTTTGGGACTATTGCTGATATACGACCACCTGTTTCCATTTCGAATAAGTCATTTGTAACCAAACCACTGTTTTTAACTTGATCAACTAAAGCCATTAAACAACTCGCTCCTCTATGATTTTCATGCCGTCTAACTCAACGCCTGCTTTAGCGGCTCTGTTAGCCAATGTTTGAACGAGGGCTTTGATTTCTTCGCGGTCTTTAAGTGCGATCAATAGTTTTTCATAATCCTCAATTTGCCCTCTTGTGACTTTTCTTAAAGTGACCTTGCGTCCCGTGTTGCTACCGGCTGAAACCTTGGCTTTTTGAACAGGGGTAGCAACTGCAACCTCTGCCTCTTGGATTATTTTTTCTTCGCGCGCTGTGAGATTTTTCTTCTCTTCGTCGGCTTTGATTTTTTCAGCTTCAGCTATCTTTTTAGCTGCTTCAATTTGCTCTTGACGGGCTTTTTCATCAGCCTTTTTTTGCTCAGCTCTTAAGAAAACTGTGATGCTGCTTTTAAGTTTAGCAATCGTGCCTTTAGGCTCTTCAATTAGAGGCTTGTAGGTAGCTTCAATTTCTTTACCGGCATCAATAATAGGGCGTTTCTTTTCTTTTCTTTCATTGTCTGCTTGTTTAGAAAGAGCTGATAGTTTTTGCTGAAACCCGGCGGCTTTGTCTGCATCCGCTGTGGTTGTTATGGTGCGTCCATCAAGCCATTGTTCAGCTGTGGCAATGACTTCATCAATCTGATGCTTCAAACTTTCAATATCGCTTGGTGGGTTGTTATCGCCTATCGTAACTTCACCTTGCCAGCGTCCATTGGTTTCAAAGTATCTAAAGTCTTCTTCTGTGATTGGGTATTTTGCACACCAAGGCCATGCTTTAAATACATCTATAGAGCCCTTATGATCTGTTGCTATGCAATCATCACCTTCATACCAGATAGCCACTGGGTGCCACGGAGCTTCTTTATGTTTCTTAGCTTTATAAAATCCAGGTAAAGGCGTGTTAACGTCTAAAGGAATTGAGTTTTGTTTGTTCTCTAAAGCTGCTTGCCAAAAATCGTATGTTTGCATTATTCAGCCCCTCCAGTAATTTCTTGTGAAATCCGCGCGTTCTTGCGAAGAGCATGCTCAACAGTCTTATGTGAGTTGATAACTACATGAGGCATTTCTATTCCATGCTCAGAGCCAGTTTTTAAAGCTGAAGTCAAACCCCATACGGCATCTTTTAATGCAGCCTCTAAAACCCTTATGCGTCGGGTCTTAATCTCATTGATATTTACGCCATCTAGATGGGTCCATACGTCTTCAAGAGCTTTATTGGCTAACGCGCCTATGTGCTTCAATGAAGCTTCTGGGTTGACAGAAAGGAGAGAGGTTTTGCTGATCAGCTCTAGAGTTTTGTTGAGCTCCTCAATTGCGTCTAGCAACTCCACTGCAAGGCCTGCATAATCGTCTTTTGTTGGCTCTTTAGTTTCTGTTAGAGCTGCAACAGCACCCCCAGAAATGCTTTCATTCGTTTGTGAAAAATGCTTTCCAAGCGCTCTCGATTGGCCTTGTGGAGTGTCTTCTAGTTTTATGATGTTATCCATTAAACTAACTCCTCTTCTTTTGAGACCAAGCCCTTAAGCTCTTCAATGTTAACTTGAGCGCGAATGATTGAGTTCATTGCATAGGTTAAAGCATCTATCGCTTTTTGAAGGTCTTCGGGCGCAACGAAATTAATCATCTGACTTGATTTAACGCTTAAAGCTTTGTTGTCGGCTGATGCGTTTAATATGTCTTGCTCTAAAGCATCGAGCTGACTTAAGAATTGCTTTCTATCCATTACGCATCCTCCAAAACTAATTCATTTGAAAATTCGTCAGAGATAAGAGGGTGAAGGTTGTCTACATCTAAAAGACCGTGATCATATTCGTTGTTAGCTTTTTCACTTAAGCGGTCTTTGACCTCTTGTGTGACGTCACTAATTTCAACTTCGAAAGGGTCGATTTTAAAGAATTGAAATGATTGCCCATCATCATGAAGACAATAAAGGTCATCAACAATTTCACTGATTGAGTGATAAAGATTCTCGTGAACCGTTACGTCTCCATCATCCCAATTCTGATAGGCTATATAGTGAAACTCTCTCATTTTCTTGCCTTCCTCTTTTTCATCTCAATTGCTAGTTCGATAACGTCTAAATCAAACATGTCTGCGATAAGTTCTGCTTCTTCGTATTCTCTGTTACTCATTTTTTTCGACTGACTTTCTTTGTTAAGTGTTGGTGTCAGCCTGCCTGTTAACGCTTGTTGTTATTGGTTTTGATGATCTTCAAAAACATGAAAAACTAAAGCTTGCTTTTCAAAATGTGCAGTACCGATATGCACCAAGTCTTTAGAGTTTTTGATCTGATGCCCTGTGCCGTAAATTGGAAATGAGCGTGATACTCTTTCAGCTTCAGGGTCTACAAGGGCCCATAAGCAAAGGTTTCCGCCCTGTGCCGCAACTTCTAAAACCTCATAATCTTTTGGGATGTCAACATTCCCAGATGTAGGTAATTCAAATTTCCATATCGTTTTCATCTTCTCTTCCTCATCTCTGGCGTGACAGGCCAGCGCTCTAATTATGTGCGGGCATTTTATTTTCACTCATTGAGCTACCCCGCATCCCTCAACTAAGACGATAGGCATCAAATCCTCACTGCTTCTGCTTTCAGCATCGCCGCCTAACTAAACTGACTTAACTCTTTAATCCTCTTGGTAGGGCAGGCAGAGAGTTGGATTTGAACCAATGACCTCCCTAAAAAAAGGGGCTCTACCCGGCTGAGCTACTCTGCACCTCCACTGCGTGTTGCGTTAAATTTAAGGCCCACAACATTCCACCAGCTTCAGACGACTGCCCAACAAAAAGGACTATTTAACTCTTCTCCCTTTTGGGCGGTCCCTATTGAATAGGAGATACTGAGAACCGCCCGACCTCTAGGGGGAGGGGAAACTAAATTCTGAGAGTTTGCTGGTCATGAACCCAGTTGACTGAGAAGGCCACATCTCATGACCAGCTACCCCGCATCAACTTTGAAACTTTGCATTATGCAGTGCCTCGTTTCGTTGTTGATGATTGGACTGTACATATTGTACTGTTAAAGGTCAAGTACAAAATGTACAGTTTTTTAAAAAAAATGATTTAATTTGGAAGGGGTGTGTTTTTAGGTGGGGTGTTTATTTTATATGTTTGAAATTCTTTGTACGATTTTTCCGACAACGATTTCTTCTAAATAACCTTCAACCTCAATGGTTGGGTAATCGCTATTAAGTGGCACTAATTCTATAGTGGCAAAACCGTCATTGTCAGTTTTTACAACTTTGTATTTACGGATCATTGCTTCTTCTAGGTTGGGAACCAGAGCTAAAATGAAGTCTCCAGGCAATACTTTTGCTTTTTTGTCTATAACGGCGACATCACCGGCAGTAAAAGAAACGCCCTTAATAAAAGGGTTCTCTACCATACTATTGTCAGGTATTTCCACAGCAATGACGTCATCGCTTAGTTTGCTTAAGCCGCTTATACCTATGAATTTCTGATCTGCTTCAGAAAAACCGTCATTAGAAATACCCATATATACTTGCCCCAATTCTAACAAGGGCACATATCTTATTGGAATTTGATTGATGCCCGTCGGTGTACTGATAGAATGTTCCTTATTTGTACCAGACTTATCCACACCTGTTAAGAGCCAGTCTACAGAAACATTAAAAGCATTGGCATATTTAATGGCAGCACTCTTTGATATATCTCTGTTTCCGTTTTCATGGCTTCTATAGGTATTAACATTCCAGCCGAAAGCACGCGCTGCTTCACTTGGGTTTAAGTAGCCCCTATCAGACCTGGCTTTTTTAAGCCTATTATTCGAATCAATCATAATACATATCGTACAGCAAAATCCAGTGCAAAATGTATTGACATCACGCTGTACAATATGTACTCTCTAATTCATGATGACACATTCTGACATAATTGAGTTGTGGCCAACAATTGCAGAATTCGCTTCGGATGTAAGTGTTGAGTACCAGGCAGCTAGAAAAATGCATGAAAGAGATAGCATAAGTTCTAAGCACTGGTATCGCGTTATCGAGGCAGCAAAAAGCAGGCAATACAACCATATTACGCTCGAAGCTTTAGCAAATTATAAGGCCAAGAGAAAGAGCAAAACTGCGTTTGAAAACCACACAGCAGCATAACCACTAAAGAGTCACCCCGCGTATTTGGGAAATAATATTTATTTTTTAAGAAAGCGGGGGCGCTATGACTCTGAATACTGGATGGACAAAAAAAGAAGAAGAGACACTAACCCATTTTTGGGCTCTTGGTGAATCTGCGAGCAAGATTGGCGCTAAATTAAAACGCTCAAGAAACTCTGTAATAAGTAAAGTCCATCGCATGGGCCTGAAAGATCATGGTCCTAAAATAATAAGATCACCCCGTAAGAAGCCTCTCAAAGCCACTAAAGAGCCTACCAAGGGTATTAAAGAAAAAGTCTATTACATCCCTCTAGTAGCTGGAAAGCCAATAAATAAAGATCATTTTAAAGCGGCTGATAAAAAGCCGGTTTCGCTCGATGAATTAACAACGCGCTCATGCCGTTGGCCACTCGATGACAAAAATGGTAAGCATTTGGGCTATTGCGGCGCCAATAAAGAGCACGGCATTGCTTATTGTGATGAGCACGCAGCTATAGCTTACCCCGCTCTTAGGCGTCTTGCGCAAGAGAAGAAAGTTGAGGCTGTTTAAATGGAAGATTTAAGAGAAGCGGCCCTGGATGTCGTTCAAAACATGACTTGTACAAATGTTTATTTTGAGAAATTGACCGGTGTGAATTTTTATAAATTTGAAAACTTCGCACATGGCTTCACTAATCCAAAGCCCGAGACAATTGAGCGATATAAAGACGCTGTGCAGGTTATGAAAAAAGTATGGAGTGGGGAGTTCACCCCACGAGAAGTCTTTGACAGATTTTACATTGAAAATATGAACACTCAAGAAATTGCCATTAGCCTGAATATTGCCGAGCATGTTGTTGTTCGCTGTATGAGCAACCATCCAAAGGTTAGGAAAACGGCTCTTATTAGACGGGGGAAAGCAGCATGAAGAAGCATGGGAATAGGGCTAACGTTCCGAAGCTCAAACACAGGGCTCGGAAGAAGAAGAAACTAACTCAAGTTGATCGTTTTTCGGCGCAGGTAAAGAACTTTCTTTTCATGGAAGATGAAGCACCGTCTAGAGAGTGGGTGCGAGCGTCTGACGTTTATCTGGACTATGTCAATGACTGTCTGTCGGACGATGCAACATATTGTAAACAATTGACTTTTGCTAAAATAGCGTCTGTTCATCTAGACAAATTCAAGGGGAGTGACGGACATATGTATTACCGTCCCTCCCCACCTTTGTACAACTATCTTCTCTCTCTCCGAAGTAGTGGGGAGGAAGTTAAAAAGGCCGCTTAACGGTCTTTCCTCTAAACAGCAAAAAACCCTCAATCAACTGGCCGGTTGAAAAAGGGTTTTTGAAATAACGACGCTTTTTGCAGAAGCGTTAAACATCAATCGAACTTACAGAAGGCAATTCCATAAATAGGAATGAATTGATGCCTTCGTTTATACACAAGTTCTTAACAGAAGGCAACCCTTCACATGCTACATAACCCGGGAATATCAACAGAAATGGGGCCGCATGACGGTACGCAAGCCTCTCGTGATTTGCCTCATAATATTGAGGCAGAGCAAGGCCTTTTAGGGGGCCTTATTTTAAATAACGATGCTTTTTATGACGTGAGTGATTTTATCAGAAGGGAACATTTTTTTGATCCTCTTCACCAGAGAATATTTGAAGCGATAAAGAAGCGTATACAGTCGGGGCATAAAGTTGATGGTGTCACCTTAAAAAATGTATTTGAAAATGAAGAGCCATTAAATGGGGTCGTAACTGTTCCCCAATATTTAGGCCGTTTAGTCGTCAATGTTTCGGCTTCTACTAACGCAAAAGATTACGGGCAAACAATTTTAGAGCTATTCCGCCGCAGAGAAATTATTTTGCTTGGCGGCAAGATGTCCAGAGACGGGTTTGCTACTGAAGAAGATATTGAATGTGAAACGCTAATAGAAGAAACGCAGCGCTCTCTGGATGCCTTGCAAGATCACGGCGGTAGTGGCCAGGATACATGCAAAGAACTCGGTGATAGCTCAGCGCAACTTATTGAGGGGCTATTGGATGATACGCCTCATGATTGTGTCTCAACGGGACTAAAAGAGCTTGATGAGCGTATGTGTGGTGGTTGGCAAAGAGGGGAGCTTCATGTAGTTGGTGGTCGCTCTTCAATGGGTAAGTCTGCCTTTATAGTGAGTTCGATGCTTAAATCAGCCAGGCAGGGTTATGAGTGTTTATGTTTTAGCCTGGAGATGACGCATAAGGCTTTAGCTGCACGCTGCCTTTCAGACATGACATACACTAAAGATAACTACATTTCTTACGCCTCTATTCTTAAGAAAGAAGTTGAAGTTTATCAGATAGATAGTCTTAAAACGGCAAGCGAGCATTTCCAAGAGTTACCTTTGTTGATTGATGATCAGCGGGGCGTTTCTGTCACAAATATTCACACAAGAGTTCGCAAGCATATCAATAATTTAGACCGCTCAGGTCACAAGCTGGATTTGCTGGTTGTGGATCACTTGGGGCTTGTTAAATCAAATTCGCTAAAGCCAAGACACCAAGAGCTTGGGGATATTTCAGATGAACTCGCAACCATTGCTAAAGACTTCAATATAGCTGTTGTGGTCCTTTGCCAGCTCAACCGTTCTCTAGAAAGTAGGGATAATAAAAGACCAGAATTACACGATCTTAGAAACAGTGGAGAGATTGAAGAAAACGCTGCTTGTGTGCTTGGTTTATATCGTCCTGCTTATTATCTGGAGAAAATGAAATGCGATGACCCAGACGAGGAGTACGCCCGAAAAGAGCAGCTTGATGTTGTAAAAAACAAATATGAAGTCCACGTCTTGAAGCAAAGAAACGGCCCCTTAGGAGAGGTTGAATTGTCATGTCATATGGCAACAAACTCTATAGGTAGTAAGGGGAGATATTGATGGCTGGAATGGGGCACAATAACCCACCGCAACCGCGAAGAAAAAGCTTTGGAGCGCGCTGGCAAGAGGCCGTTTGGTCTCACCCTGACGTTACGCCTTTTGCCTTCTGTGTCGCCTGGATGGTTCATAAGTTTATGGACAAAAACGGAGAAGGCGTTGCTATCTCAAACAAGCAAATACAAGAGACGACTGGCATGTCTGAAAGCTCTGCGAAGAGGGGCAAGAAATGGCTGAGTGACAATGGGTTTATACTCATACTTTCAGTTGGCAAAAAGGTGGGAAGGCAGACGGGTGTTAAGACAAGAATTAGAGCTTTAATTCCTGTTAACACCTGGTCCTCACAGACCCAGGTCACAGAGAACCAGGTTCTCACAGACCCAGCTAACGTGGTTCCTCTAGACCCAGGTAGGCCAAAGGTGGTTCTCACAGACCCAGATAGCCTGGGTCTCACAGACCCCCTTATTCGGGAAGAATATTCGAAAGATATATTAGGTTCAGGAGATAATAATCACCAATGCGCGCGCGAGGGGAGTTTTCCTGCTGCGCATGCTGCTTTGAAAGATGAAGAAAAAACCATAGCTCATTGGCTTTGGAACTCAACGCTCGAGGGGCAGCATGGAGACAAATCTGGACCAAAGTCACAGCAGTTCGAGCAAGCCCGTGATTACTTGAAAACAAATTTTGAACTGTACGGTTTGGAGCTCATTAAACAGGCCGTAAGTACCACAAAAATAAAATATCAAACACGGAACATCAGAGGCAACCCGATGAATTATCTCATGAGACTTTTGGCAGGATACAAACAGGATCAGAGGAAAGCGCTGCAAGAGGCGCGTGAGCCAAAGCAGGAATTCAAAAGAAAACTGGATGCAATTGTTTAATCAGAGAGCATGGAGAGAGCGAATGACTGAGACGGTAATATATTTTCTAATTGGATTTGTTGCGTGTTTTATTTTGGATAGGATCATGCTTTGGAGATTCAAAAAAGATTACCAACAAATTGCAGAACTGAAAAAGTCTCTTGCATCCAACCATCTTGATTTTGTCGTTAGTATTGGAAAGCTACGTGAAGATATTCACAAGCTAAGGAACTTTCTGACGTCACCAGCAAGCGAAAGCCCTAAAAAGGTAACAGCAGATCCAGATTTCAATCCACACCCCTACAGCGCGAAGTATGAGCGTTTTGGAGATGATGAAATTGAAGAAGTAAGGGAACATCTAACAACCAAGCAAAGAAAAAGCATAGGAGGTTAAATGAATTACGACCCTGAAAAAAACGGCAAAGAAGGCTATGAGCTAGCGATTGAGAAATGCCGTGAAAAATTACTTTCATTCCCGCGTGTTAAAATAGGTGACTGCACACTGTACCAAGGTGACTGTTTAGAGATTATGCCGCTATTGCCAAAGGTTGACCATATTATCAGTGACCCTCCTTATGAGCGCCACATGCACGCTGCTAAAGCTGGCGTTAAAGTTTATGGTTCTGAAAGACGGATACGCATTGACGGGAATGCAAACCCAAAATGTGTAGATTTTGAATCAATAGAACAATTGAGGAGTCCTTTTGTGCAGGCTTCACAAGGCAAGATTAACGGTTGGTTTATTGTTTTTTGTACGCCAGAAGGGTCTGGGCGCTGGGCTGATGTGGTCAACGAATCATCATTGAAATACAAGCGGGCCTGCACATGGGTTAAGCCTGATTCAACGCCTCAATTAAATGGTCAATGTCCAGCTATGGGGGCGGAAAACTTTATTTGTGCGTGGGGCGGTAATGGGCATTCAAAATGGAATGCTGGCGGGAAGCGTGGGGTTTATACACATTGTACCAATGCGCCTGATAGACATGGGAAACACCCAACGGAAAAGCCTTGGCGTCTCATGGCTGAGATTTTAAAAGACTTCACTAACGAAGGCCAAACAATCTTGGACCCGTTTATGGGAAGTGGCACAACTGGCGTTTCATGTGCCAAGATGGGCCGCAAATTTACAGGCATAGAGCTTGATCCTAAGTATTTTGATATTGCTTGCGAGCGCATAGAAGAGGCTTATAAACAGCCTGATTTATTTATTGAACAACCAAAAGAAAAATTCACGCAAGCTGATATATTCGAGGGGGCTAAATGAGCAAGAAGGCTAAAAGCGAATTAGACGAAAAAGACCTGAAGGCTATGAAGGAGCTAGAGAAGGCTCACAAAAACGTATCTGAAATGCTCAAGGAGCACAGGGACGTTTCTGATATCGCCAATGGTTACGAGAGCATGAGGAAGTTATTGGCTCCTAATTTTGTAAAAAGATTGATTAACGCTCGACGTTTAGAGATTGAGGGGAAATTGGATGCTGGACCATCAGAAGGTAAGTGAAGCTTACACTCAAACAATGACAGCTAGTCTCGAGGCTATCCAGGCAGCGCAGGCGCGACAAAAAACTATCAAGCATGAGCAACTAGGGCGAATAAAGCAGAGCAACAGAGATGCCAGGCATCACTCAGAGCCAACAAAGCAGAGATTAGAAAAAACACCCGCTGGAATTCAGCAGGCAATGAATGGCCAAAGGTCGGGGCCTGTTGTTGTAAAGTCTGAAGTTGTCCCCTTCAATCACAGCGTTGCAACCAGGCAATCATTGTTTCAAAGATCTGTTACAGCAGAGGAAATGATGGCGTTTGCTAAATATTGCGTTGGGAGAGATTTAGCTGAAGGGCGTTATTCCGTCACTCAGTTCAAAGAATTCAACGGGGCCGAATTCAGCAGTAGCTCGGGCCTACCTTTTAATTTTGCTGAGCAACAGGAGGCGCTAGATTGGGTCCGGTTTGTAAGGGACGGGCAATACAAGCTGCCACCGTTGTTTGTGGGCTGCTTGGATCGTTTATGGCTGAATTGGTGCGGCAAGGGCGACAAAGAGTTTTTAAAAAAGGTTGGGATTGCTGTTGTGTCTTCAAAAGACAAGCGGGTGCAAAGCGGTTCCGCTATAGGATTTTACAGAGCTGTAGGTATTTGTTTAATTAGCTGTGATCAGGTTCATGGGCTTCTAAACACTTCAAATAAAAAGAAATATTTTTTTGGTTGACAAATCAGTTTTTAAAATATACATAGATTATGGGGGCTATTTTTGCGCCTAAAATTCAATCATTTATCCACATGCATCTCAATTAGGTTAATTTCTATGGTTAAGAATCGTTAACCTTAAGGTAAGAATCGTACTATAGAGATGAAAGAGGATGACCCTAGCTGCTACTAAGGCCATCCGACGTAATGTTTAATTTTTTATTGGGAATGATCTGAAGTGCGACCGTACGTGTTGCCTCAAACCATTCTTACCCGTTCGTTCATACGAACGTACAAAAACAAAACGCTTAACCGGATTATCTAGTCTGTTTAATCTATAAGACATGATTGTCTCTCTTTCTCGACGCTTTTACGTCGCCTTGAAAACGTGAAGCGTGTCAATTGAGATAAGCAGATCCAGCTGCCGGTTATTAGAAATGATTCGTTTTTAAAAATCCACACAATGCTAACCAAAAGCATCGGGGTGTTTATAAGGCGGGGATAAAATCATTGTTTAGCAAACCCCACTCCCTTTTTTAGGCGGTGGGGTTTCTTATATGAACCATCAATCGTACGAAATAGCCGTACAGTTCACTTAACAATTTAAAAGTTTCACAGGTTCAGGTGGGTGTATTACCTCTTGAGCAATACACCATTGCGCCGCCCCGCCAATTTGGTGTGTAGCTCCACCCCCTGAACACCTAATACAAAATACAAGTTCAGAATGCGGCGTTTAGTAAAAGCGCATGAAGGCTCACTGCATCCTCTCTTCAGTAGCCTCCGCCCATTCTGATAACCAAGAGTTTAGCTCACAACAGAACCAAGCGAACCTATACAGAAGCAATCGTAAAACATAGCGCTATGGTGTGTTGTGGGCTGGAGATATTAATGGAAGATAAAATAGAACGCCTACAAGCCATAGCTCGAAAGAGCAGCAACTTTGAAAGAAGGTGGAGAGCTCTTGATATTATTGAAAGCCGATTAGATAAACGTGAGGCTCAATTAGAGAGCTATAAACAAACAAAACACTAACCAACCCGCTTTAACAGGCGGGTTTTTTATTGCCTACCAATAGGGGAAATACAATGGCAGGATTAACAATCAAACAAGAAAAGTTTTGCCAGCTTTATATAGAAAATGGCGGCAATGCATCAGAGGCTTATAAGGGCTCATACAACACAAAAAAAATGACGAGTAAGACTATAAACGAGACAGCATCACGACAATTCAATAACCACAAGATAGCTGCAAGACTAGAAGAGCTTCAAGCTAAACACGCAAAGAAGCACGAAATCACTGTTGAATGGCTTACAGAGAATTACAAAAACATCATCGCTAAAGCAATGACAGACGGGAAATATAGCGACGCAAAAGGGGCTCTTGATTCACTTGGTACTCTTCACGGTCTAATGGTCAAGAAGAAGCAAATTAATGGAAATATCAACCATAATCACAAGCAGGAGCCAATATCAGAAACTCTTGGCTGGGTTGGAGGAATGCTCGGAAGACCTGAGACGGGACAGACTAAGGAACCTTTGCCTAACTGATTTATATTTTCTGCTTAGATATGGGCTTAATCGTCCAGACGTTGAAAGCGATTGGTGTTTTAATAGATGCAGAGAAGTACAGGCTAATCCTAATGGCTATTTAGATTTATGGGCACGAGAACATTACAAATCAACTATCATAACTTTTGCTCTAACCATCCAGGACATTTTAAACAATCCTGAAATAACTATCGGCATATTTAGCCACACAAGGCCCATTGCCAAGGCCTTTTTAAAACAAATTAAACGAGAGTTTGAAGCAAATGAAATGCTCAAAAGCTTGTTTGATGACATCCTTTACCAAAACCCGCAAAAAGAAAGCCCTAAATGGTCTGAAGATGATGGGATCATTGTTAAGCGAAAGGGTAACCCAAAAGAAAGCACAGTAGAGGCCTGGGGCTTAGTTGATGGGCAGCCAGTTTCAAAACACTTTCACGGGCTTGTTTATGATGATGTTGTTACTCAAGCCTCTGTCACAACGCCGCCAATGATGGAAAAGACAACAGGAAGCTGGGAACTATCTTTAAGTCTTGGATCTGATGGTGGTTTTGAGCGCTATGTAGGCACGAGATACCATTTTTCGGACTCGTACCACACAATGATTAAAAGAGGCTCTGTAAAGCCTCGCATTTACGCTTGTACAGCAGATGGAACTGAGACAGGTGAGCCGGTTTTAATGTCCAGAGAGTTGATTGAGAAAAAAAGACGTGACCAAGGCCCTTATACCTTTGGCACTCAGATGTTGCTCAATCCCAAAGGTGACAGCAAGCAAGGTTTTCAAGAAAGTTGGCTACGTCACTATAAAAACTGTGATCACGACGAGCTTAACATTTACATCATTGTGGACCCCGCAAACGAGAAAAAGAAAACCTCGGATTACACAGCTATTTGGGTGATTGGCTTAGGACCGGATGGCAAATACAGAGCGCTGGATATTGTTAGAGACAGATTAAGCCTGACAGAGCGCTGGAAAGTCCTTTTAAAGCTGCATAGGAAATATAAGCCTTTAGCCGTTGGTTATGAGAAATACGGCAAAGACAGCGATATACAGCACTTTAAGTCAGAGATGGAACGCATTAATTACGATTTTGACATTGTTGCGCTGGGTGGCAAGACAGCAAAGAACGACAGAATTAAGCGGCTTGTTCCAGTATTTGAAAACGGCAACATGCTTTTACCAGAAACACACCACAGAACAAACTATGAGGGCAAAGTTGAGGATCTTGTAAACGTCTTCATTGAAGAAGAATATAAGCCTTTTCCAATTCCGCATCATGACGACATGTTTGACGCCATGGCGAGAATTGTTGACCCAGATTTCCCAACAGAATGGCCCGAATTAGACGAATGGAGCGACGATGAACATTATTCAAGCGGAAGTGAAAGCTCATGGCTAGGAATGTAGATAAAATTAGTTCCATTCGCGAAATGCTACAAGACGCATGGGACTATGACACGCACAACCGAGAAGAAGCTGAGAAAGATTTGCTTTTTCGTGCTGGTGACCAATGGCCTGAAGATGTGCGCCAAGAGCGTGAAGCAGCGGGGCGCCCTTGTTTGACAGTTAATAAGCTTGGTTCAATGATTAACCAGGTCACAAACGATTTGCGCCAAAATGCGCCATCGATTAAAGCCCGTCCAGTTGATAACAAATCTGATCCTGAGCTTGCCAAGATATACAACGGTATCATTCGCCAAATTGAAGAGCAATCAAGCGGGCGCTTTGTGTATTCAAACGCAGCTGATCATTCGATCTCATGCGGTATAGGTCATTTTAGAATTACAACAGCTTATTTAGATGATGCGGCCTTTGATCAAGAGATATTAATTGAAAGCATCCCTAATCCATTAGGCGTGTTGTGGGACCCTGCAAGCATTAAAGCCGACAGATCAGACGCAATGCACTGCTTTGTTATTGAAAAGATGCCTATCAAAGCCTTTAAGAAAAAATACCCAAAAGCAAGCACTGACTCTATTGATGTCTCATTCAACAATGATGGAACTTTAACATTCCAAACACAAGACGAAATTCTTGTTGCTGAGTTTTGGGAAAAGGTGCCGGTTAAACGAACACTAGCATTATTCGAAGGCGGCGAAACTCTAGATATTACTGATCTAGATGAGTTTCAAATGTCTATGATCCCAACGCCCCAAGCCGTTAGAGAAGTAGACACTCATAAAGTACAAATGTCACTTGTAAACGGAAATGAAGTTTTAGAAGGCCCGTTCGATTGGGCTGGAAAACATATTCCGATTATTTCAGTTGTTGGTGATGAGGTGCCAAACGGCACTAAGGTTGTTCGTTCTGGTATGATTAGAGCAGCTAGAGACCCGCAAGCGCTTTATAACTATTATAGAACGCAAGCGGCTGAAGCTATCGCTCAAGCACCAAAAGCGCCTTATATGGTGACTAGAAAACAGATAAAGAAAAACCGCGCTCAATGGGACAATATAAACAAATCGCCAAAGCAGTACTTAGAGTATGAACCTGATGAATTAGCCCCAGGCGCACCAAAACGAGAAAGACCTGCGGACCCACCAAGCGCCCTTTGGCAAGAAGGTGCTCAATGCGCTGATGATCTTAAATCTACAACAGGCATTTATGATGCTTCACTTGGTGCTAAATCAAACGAGACAAGCGGAAAAGCTATTATCGCTAGGCAGCGTGAAGGCGATACAGCTAATTATCACTTTACTGATAACTTAACCCGGGCTTTAGAACATGCCGGACGCATTCTAATAGACCTCATTCCTAAGATTTACGACACAGAAAGAGTTATTCGAATTATTGGCGAGGATGACAGTGAAGAGTTCCTAGAGATTAACAAATCAGTTCCAAGCTATGACGGCGAGCAGGTTTTATTAAATGACTTATCAGTAGGCCGCTTTGACATCAAGGTCACAACAGGACCTAGCTACACAACTAAACGCATTGAAGCCGCTGAGAGCATGATGGCCTTTGTTCAGGCCTTCCCACAAGCTGGACAATTCGCAGGTGACTTGATTGCCTCAAATATGGATTGGCCAGGTGCTGACGTTATAGCGCAAAGACTTAAAAAGATTGTACCGCCTGAACTATTAGAAGGCGAAGACGGCGAAAACCCAGAGGCTCAACAGCCTCAACAGCCGGACCCAATGCAACAGAGACTACAAGAAATTGAGTTTGAGAGTATGGAGTTAGATTTAGCGAAAAAACGAACTGATGCCGAAGGGGCGCAGATTGATAATATCGTGAAACAAGTACAGTTGAGTATGTTTGAGTAAAACCCCTTCCCGACAATTGAAAAATTGAATCGCAACCCTGTTCATTCCGAGCGGGGTTTTTTATTGGAGAAACTACCGTGGATGAAGAAAACCACCCGTCACAAGATGACGAAAATCAAGAAACTGAAATCGGCAACGAAGAAGTAACCGAAAATGAAGAACAGGCCAGTTCTGAAAATGAGGAAGCTTTGGAAGAGGCCCCGCAAGACGAGGATAACTCAGATGCGAATGAAGACGACAAAGAAGGCCAAGAGCCTGAGATCGTGGAAGAGCAGCAACCACGTAAACAAAGCAGGACTTCAAAAAGGATACAACAGCTAAACGCTCAAAAGAATGAAGCTCTACAAAGGGCTGAACGAGCTGAGCAGCAACTTAAGCAGTTTCAAGAAAGCAATACGGGCAATGAGGAAGAATATGACGAATATGATCTTCAGTCGATTGTTGAAAAAACTGCACGTAAAACAGCAGAGATTACACAACAGCAAAGTGTGACCAACGCTAAGCAAGAAGTTGCCCACCTCGAAGCGCAAGAGCTAACGGCCAAAGTTGAAGCTTTTCAGGAAGCCGAGACCGAACTAATGGCAAAAGTGCCGGATTATGAAGAGGCGGTTAGTCAAGTTGGCTTTCTTGCTGAAAATCAAGCCGTGACAAGCATGATTTTAGAATCTGATAAAGGCGCAGAAGTTACTTATTACTTAGCTAAGCATCCTAATGAAGCCCGTCAAGTTGCGCAGATGTCGCCATTACAAGCGGCAAAATTCATCGGGGGTATTGAGGCAAAACTAACCCCACCAAAAAGAACACCCAGCAGATTAAGCACAGAAAAAGCAACAACAGCCCCAAAGCCAGTTCCTAAAATCTCAGGAAAGAGCGGTTCTCAATCTAAAGATCCCTCAAAAATGAGCATGAAGGAATATGAAAAATGGCGGATGGGCAATTCTTAGGAGAATAGCTAAATGGCTAATTCAATTTTAAACCCCTCTGTGATTGCAAAAGAATCTCTGATGCAATTAAAGAACAACACGGTTATGGGCAATCTTGCACACCGTGAATACAAAAAAGAATTTAAAAAAGTAGGCGACACGGTTTCCATCCGTAAGCCTGTTAAATTCTTTACTTCAGATGGCGCGACACGTGTTAATCAAGACGTTGAAGAAGGCAACACAAACGTTGTTATCGACAGCCGTAAGCACGTATCTTGGAACTTCTCAACTCAAGACCTGACTTTGAGCATTGAGGAATATTCAAAGCGCTATATTGAACCTGCAATGATCACGCTTGCTGAAACTATGGATAAAAGTGGCTTTGGTCTTTATAAAAACGTATGGAACCAGGTTGGAACACCAGGTACAACTCCAGATACTTTTGCAAAAGTATCACCGGCGGCTCGTCGCTTGGATGAAATGGCAGTAATGAGCAATGACCGCAATTTGGTCGTAAACCCTGAAGCTCATTATGGAATTGCTGGTGATCAAGTAGGCTTGCAGAATCAAGCTATGGTGAAATCAGCTTATGAGGCCGCTAAAATTGGTCGCATTGCTGGTCTTAACACTTATGCGTCAAATAACATCAAAACTCACACTGTTGGC
>CAXIDO010000006.1:0-15896 GCA_964022745.1 uncultured Methyloligella sp.
TCATGCGTTTTTAGATACGGCGACTTCATACGGTACGATGTTGCTTTGGCCATTCGATGAAACACGCTATTCTTGGCGGATAATTTCCATCATAGATCCACTTTTCACAATACCATTGGGGTTATTTGTCGTGGTAGCCGCCGTGCGAAACAATGTTGTTTTTGCGCGCCTTGGTCTTGCATGGGCACTCATATATTTAGGAGCAGGCTGGTGGCAACATCAAAGTGCGCGTGAAACTGCTGAAGATTTAGCGTCGCTAAGAGGACATGCGCCACTTCGACTTGAAGTAAAGCCCAGTTTTGGAAACATTCTTGTTTGGAAGAGCGTTTATGAAACCGAAGGTAAATATTTTATCGATGCTATGCGGGTTGGTATAGCGCCAAGAGTGTACGAAGGGACATCCGTCTCAAAACTAAACGCTCAAGAGGATTTCCCCTGGCTTGGAAATGACTCTCAGCAGGCCATAGACGTAAGGCGGTTTATTCTTTGTAGTAATGGGTTTAGTGCACTTGATCCGAAAAATTCAAATCGCATTATTGATGTGCGCTATTCCTTTGTTCCGAATGAACTCAATGCGCTGTTTTCAATTGAATTAAGGCCGGAAGCAGAGCGAGATGAACATGTGCGATATCAAACTCACCGTGAAAATGCGCGTGAAAAATTTGGACGGCTTTGGCGTATGATCATTGAGCCCTAACCTTAACGATAGCTTTACCCAGGTGCGCTTTAGATTGCCCACAAGCAACCGCGTTATTACCCTTTGTCTGTGCCGTCTTTTTCTGTGTTGTCGTTGGTTGTGTCTGCGATGATTTCTTTTAGGTTCTCGCTCACTATTTCAGACTTTTCATTAGGGGCTGTTTCTTGGGCCTCATTGCCGGCTGTTTCTGTTTCCTTCGCATCTTCATCTGAAGATTGGTTTTCCCTATTTTCATTAGCTCCATAGAGCTTTTCTTTTAGCATTTGAGCAGCTTGCCAGATTGATGTTTTTTCTTCACTACGTGTGACTAACGGGACTGATGGAACTGCTTCTTCACTTTCTTGTGGGTCTATTTCATCAGTCGTTTTATTCGTTGATTTCAGGTTTAAACCGAGTGATTTTTTTTCTGGTCCATTTTTCTTAAAGGCGGTTCTCACCTCTCCTTTATTTATAATGGCACCTTTTGGTGCTTGACCAAATTGATTAAGGTCGAAGCCTTTTTGAATGTTTTGCAGCTTATTCTCAGGCGTATTTTTTCGGGCGATCGGTTTTGGTTTTTTAACGGCCGGTTTGTTAAACTGATCCCAGAGATAAACTTGACGAGCCAGGTTTTGATAGAAGGTTTCTTCTATGTGATAGGCAGAGGAGTTTACGCTATCAAGCTTAATATTGTCACCTGCAATTGTCAGCACTTTGGTGACATATTGCTTCTCTTCCGTCATCAGATTTTTCAAATCGATCACAGCTAAGTAGCCCTTTTCAGGTGAGGGGCCGCTGATCGAGCGGAAGAATATTTTCTTCGTTCGAATGTCTTCCGGTTCGTGGCCATAAATCTCTGTGGACATGCCGAGGCCGTATTTCATCACATCAGCAGGGCTGCCTGTGTTTTCATAAGACGCGGTTTTCGCGCCGATTAGGCCTGCGATAAAGACTAGACTATCAATAGCAATCGCAAGGCCAAGAGCCAAATAAGCAAGCCAATTGCCATCAGCAAAAGCATTTAATGTGACAACAAAGTTTTTGGCTTTATCATCTCTGTTTAAATCAATGCGGCTAAGAATATTCCGAAACGAGTTTGCATCTTTTTCTGGTAAGCCAGATTGTTGGATACAGCGCTGGCCTAACTTTAATAAGCTATCAATTTTGGTTGAGCGACGACCTTTGCCGATGCTGCATTTATTTTCTTGTGATTTTTGAGCATCTTGCAAGGTGAAAATTCTCGCAGCAACTGTGGCAGTGGCAGCACCTGGTTCACAAGAGATCGCGCGAATTTGTGATGCGATTTTTGGAACCTCTGTTAATGCATTATGCAAATTTGTACAGTTCTTTTGAATGTTTAAAAATGTTGCTTGATTGGGCTCTTGCTGGCACCTGTCTCTTGCTGCATCTAAACTATCAATACTCGCAGTTGCTGATAAGTCTTCAACAATATTCGCTGACTGGCGCTTGGTTTGTGCTTCGATGAATTGCTTGGCAACAGAAGCTTTGCCTTCAATTTTTGCCACTTCGCCATTAATGAGTTCAAGCTCTTGGGTCAGTTTGGCGACTTTACCATCTAGCGTCTCCAGTCTTGTTGACGCCAAGTCTTTTTGGGTAGTTATTACATCTCGCTCAGCTTTGATGCGGCGCTCTTCTTTTTTTATGGCTCTGAATTTTGGCCCTTCACCTTCGCGACCTGTGGCACCAATTCCTTTGGATTCTTTCTGGGCTTCAGCCAGCTTAATATCTAGTTGACGCTGTTTTTCTCGCAATTGTTGGCGCAGTTGATCAACTTCAGCGCTTAGGCCTGGTCTGTCTGCTTGAAGACGGGCGATGCTTTGCTCTATTTTTAATTGCTGAGATTTGAACCCAGCCTTTTGTCCATTGGCTTGGGCTAATGTCTCTTGGTGGCGGGCAATTTCTGCTTGCTCACCGCGGAGTTTATTTAAAAGTTGTTGTTCGACCAATTCTGGAGCGGAGCGGGCGATTTTGCCCATTTGATCAAGACGGTCATTATAATTTTTCCAGCCTGCTGAACTGACCAAATTATCGATGGCTTCAAATTTACGTTGCTCAACTCGTTTTTTCAGATCCGTTAATACTCCACTGACCTGGTTTTGCGCTCTGATTTCACCAGCACGCTGACGTTCTTCATTGGAGAAGATCGAGCTGAACAAACTATCAAATGAAAAGAAAACTGAAATGGCCATGGCAAAGAAAAAGACAACCCATATCATCCAGACTTTAAAAAAGGACAATGGCCCCATAATGGCGTGAACGAGCCGATTTTTTTGTTCTTTGTCATCGTTTTTATTTTTAACTGGAACTAAAGTTTCACCGATCATCCAGGCGCTCACTAGCATGATGCCCTGGACGCCAAATGTGATGAGAAAACACAGCACGGGAGAGCGGGTGAAGTTGGTCATGCCTTCAAAAGTTGTCCAACCTGAGGCTAATGAGAGGGCTAAGCTGGTTAGCCCCATGAGGAACAAACGCTCATTTGTCAAAGCCGTTCGCATCAAGCCACCAAAAACCATTGCTGGTGCGCGCAATAAAGACATTTAGACTAAACCCCCGGTCTATATTTTATTAAGTCTATATTTTTTACAAGCTATTGGAATTGTTCGTTGATTATTTGATGAACAACTTCATCCCTTTGGGACTATATCATTTGTAACTGATTGTTGATATGAAAGCTTAGAAATTTTACGCTTTTCGTCGCTTAATTCACGCTTGCATGCAAACGAACAGCATTATCTTGATATAAAAGGCAAGTGTATGGCCGTTAATAAGATTATTAACGGTTTTTTCTCTCTCGCGGGCTGTGGCTTTCCTGGTGCTTCAGTTGCCCACATAGCAACCGCACTACGAGGTGCAGCGCTGGACGCCTATGGCGTCATGTCCGTGCTCTGAAGTAGAGCACTCCCTTCTTCGTTATGTAACCTAAAAGGGCTATGCTTTCTCAACTCAAATAAACGCAACCTGCTCTAGAAAGTTGAACGGGTGAGGCCGGTGCTGACCCAGAAGGTTTTTTCGCCAATGGTGAGTTGAGCTTCTTCTTTTTTCAAGGTTTTATAGGCCCAGCTTTGTCCATCAGATGACGCTTCTTCATTGCCAGTGCTTTCGGCCTTTTCGACCGGCATGTTTAATAGGGTTTGATAGCAAAGATCGAGATTAGCTTGCCATTCGGCTGCAGCAATAGACCATTGATCTGCCGTTGCTCTATCCAGATCATCCAGATAGGTTTGGCAATAGACAGCTTTTGGGTCTTCGTTTAACAAACTACCAAAACCAGGCAAAGTTTCAATTAATTGCACTGATGAGATATTTTTCTGTAATCGACCTTCTGTAGTTGTGGTTTCTATTACAATCAACTTGCCGTTCTCAGCCACTGAAATCATATCATTTTCATCTTCGCTTTCATCAGATAACGGCACAAGAATTACATTTGGTGACGGCTTGATCATGGGTGCTATATTTTGATGATGAAAAATCTCTAAAGCGCCCAGTGAAATGGCTGACTTTGCCTCTTTATAATCTTGGGGCAAGGGAAGCAAACGACAGTCTAAATTTTTTGCTGTTGTCTCGATTAATTTTCTAAATGGAGTGAAAAGTGATGCCCCGCCGGAGACTGAGAATAGTCGCTCAGCTCTTTGGCCCACTTTCGGTAGTACTTGCTCTATGGATCTTGGTAGAAGCTCAGCTACAAAGGCCAGGTAAGTTGATAAGGGGCCGACCCTTTGTGCCATCGCATCAATTTCTAATCTTAATTCGATGCGCCATTCTTTTCCGTCTTCGGGTTTGTCTTCTGGGCTCAGACAAACTAGTTGTTCTCCGCGCAATCCGTGCCATAAGCTAATCGGTTCGCTTCCTGGTTCAATAGATGCATCAAGGCTTAAGGGAAGGTGTGAATTTTCTTCACTGCTTCCTATGACGATATGAAGGTCATTTCCAGCCTTATCTTTAACGGATGCAGATTGATAAAGAGCTTGTCTTAAATTTTTTAGAAATTGGTTTTGGCCATATGCGATTTCTGTTGTTTCTTTTTCAGCTGCTGTGACCTCTTCAATACTAGTGGGCAAGTCTGTTTGCTTTATAACTTGTGCTCCAGCGCCAATGGCCGTTTCAAGAACGTCCCTAATTTCTTTTGTTAATGCCAACTCCAGTGCTCTGGCACCAAAAGGCAATTCAAACATGGCATGAACTGTATCAACCAATGCATTGCTTTCACCAACCCAGCCAGATTGAGCACAAAAAGACGCATGGCTGCTACCTATATCTATATGTATTTGCTGTATTTTTTTTGCCCGTGCCGGCTGGTCTCGTTCTGCCATTTTCTTTAATGAATGATAGCTGGCAGCTGTGATTTCATCTATCAACAGAACATTATTCTTTAACTGATCAGCGCTCGTTAAGCCGAGCAATTCAGCCATTGGGCCCATTTCTAAAAAGCTACCCTGCTCATATTTTGCAAGGGTTGACGAACCAGCTATTTTATAGCGTCTCTTGCCAGTGGCTGAGAGGTTTGCAGAATGAGTGAGAGTAAGAAATGTTTCTTTTTTAAGTTTTGAAGATCTTTGTTTTTCATCACTCTGAGAGCCATCATTCTTCTGAGGCTCTTCATGTTGTAAATTTAAATAAGTACCGTAAAAATTATATAGTTCATCAAGCACATCAGACATAAGCCAACTTGAATTCAAGGTCGATGTGAGACCTGTTTTGAAATGATCTGTTTCCAGGGGTTCTCTCTCAGCGCTCTCACTTCTTTCAGCCTGCTGCATACGTGTTGCTGATAGGAAAAGTGGTTGAGCTGATTTTGTTTTACCACTTTCTGCGTTCTCACTTCTTTGCCGTCTACTTGATGGTGGATCTTCACTATTGCTTACCTGGGAAAATATTCTTTTTAAATTGATTTTCTCTCCGGTTTTTATTTCCATTTTTGGAGGTAAGGCAAGATCATAACATCGCTGTAATTTTTTCAAACGGTTATCAATTGCTGATTTTTTCCAGCTTGCCTTAGAGAACGAAATACTTAAAGGGTGTGTTTTTGTGCGCCAATTTTGTTCGTCTAATTGAACTTCAGCATCTGCATTTTCTAATCGGCCTGACAAAGACACTTTGGAGGGGATAAATGCTTCATCCAAGAAGTAACTTTGAGCCTGTTGCCCTAATGGTAGATTGATAATCTCGTCGACATCATTGTTGGGATTAATGGCAGCGACAGCAATAGCTTTAGATCCAATGTCAATCGACAAAGCTTGGCTGTATGACTTTTCAACCTGCTTGATGTTTATTTTGAAAATTTCTGTTTTCTGTTTATCTGGCCAAAAGCACTTCAGTTTAAATTCTGCTTTCTGAGCCTTTAGTTTTTTATTCAATGCGATTTGGTTGAGCAATATGAGCTGGTGTTGCTGATTGCTCATCTCAGTTACTTCAGGTTTAACATTATAAAATTCCGTATCTTTTTTAGACGGAGTGAGTGCAATGTTTACCGGGCCTTCGCTGAGACCAAAGCCAAAATATTGAATAGAGAGAAACTGACTCGACGGGCAGTGTATCTTTGGAACGCTAAGAGTTAGCTCACCAGCTAAACTATCTTCCTGCCAAAAGGCTTTTTCTCGATTAACCGGTAATAACAAGGGGGCAGACACAGCTGGTCCATCCGTTATGATCAGCCAGTCCTCATCATCAAATTGAATTGCAAACTGACATTCCACTAAGATATTGCCACCCGGCTCAGGAATTATTAATTCTACGATTCCCCTTAGAGGCTGGTTATTATGAGCGGCTCTAATCTCAGCAATTTCTAACCAAAAAGGATCGTTTAAAGGCGCTTTTAAACTGATGGTCCAAGGGCCTCTTTTTTCTTTTGGTGCCGAGGGCAAAAGAGGGCCGAAAGCTTTTGAACCTTTTGGGAATTTTTTATTTTGGGCATGAGGAAACGCTTGATAGAGCTCCTCATAGTGATGCTCATCTTCGATGTATTCACTTGGGACTTCTGCCTGCCCTTCATAAATATGCAACCTTTCGATTAAGCTGTTTCGAATTGGTTGCCAGGTATCTGATAGTTTGATTGTGCAGAGAAGTAATCGTTTATCTGAGCGCGGATCTAAGGGACCCAAGTTAGATTTAGCAGTTGCCTGGACTAAATCAAATCGTCCCTCAGCGCCGCAATTCTTTGGGAATGATAAATGTTCGTCTGTCCCAATTTTTAGCGGCTCTAAACTGATAGAACACTTTGCTTTTGGGCCATAAAAAAGCTGCACCTCAATGTTCATCACACCTTGATCGTCTCTTACGCAGCTTTCATCATTTTGGTCTAATTCAGTGATTTCAACTTCAAGGTAAAAGTTGTTTTTAAGAGAAAATGTTTCTATTTGTTCTCTTAATACGGCTTGATTGGTAAACAGCTTTGCTTCAGCCGCCTGTGCATTTTCTTCCCTTGTTAGCTCGCGCCCCGCTGCGGCATGTTCTGTGAACCAAGTCAGCAAGCTAAGTGGCACTTTGTAGGGTTTTTCATTTCGGCCTGGGCGTAATTTAATTTCTTGAATGCGCAAAGCAACGCTTCTTGCATGTTCAAAAGAAACAGTTGCCAGAAATTCATGCTCGCCTGGACTGGCAAGATTAATATGAGCCGAAATTTTTTTTACCATATTGCCTCAAATAATCGATTATTGAGGCAATATACAGACTTAATTTTTATTTGAACGTTTTTTTTCTCTCACGGCTATTCTGCCGCTCAAACGGCAGGCCTCCGAGGGGGGCGGCGCTTGCGCCGGGCTTCGCTGTCGCTGTGCCATGTCCTGACGCCGAAAAGGCGTCACTCCTTCTTCGTATAGCTGTGTTTTGGTTGTCTCTCACGGCTATTCCAAACGCTTTTTGGTGGCACTTCAGATGCCCACCAGCATCCTTGCAAGCGCTTGGGCCTCCGAGGGAGGCGGCGCTAGGTGCCGGTCGCCTCTGGCGTCATGTCCCATTGCCCGAAGAGGGCAATGCTCCTTCTTCGTGTCGTGAGGTTTGGTTTACTCTCGAGGATTTTGTTTTATCTTGAGAGGATTAATCTGGCGTGTTGGGCTGAAGCGTGGAATCTTTCGGCTGCGTCAGACAAGATCGTCATCATGCGTAAGCGAAGCATTAAATCATCTGACATCGGCTCTTTGGCACCTTCATCTTCAAAATTTGCGGCCTCTTGATGCGGCAAAGATTTACTCAAGCGTGTGACATGCTCCAAGACAACTTCTTTACGGCCTGTTCTTGAGAGATGGTCTGTCATGGATTGCAGTATATTGATCACTTGTTCAGGAGGAAGTATCGAAGGATTAAGAATGATTGCTTCAAAGCTTTCAGCCAATGCGCGGCTGTTAATCAGCGCATGGATCCATTGATGAGAGACAACAGATGGTGGTAACAAACGACGTGCTAAAGCTGCCGCATCCTGGATATAACCTTCGCCTGACAATGCAAAAATTGTAAAGCTGATATTTAGGCGCTGAGTAAAGGCCCAATCACCCGTCTCTAAAATACAAGCGACCATGTCTGAGACTTGTTCATATTCAGACAAGCAAACAAGTTGCTGAGGTGTGAGGTACGACAAGTTCGACACATACTGGCGCAAACCATCTGCAGCACCTTCGATTATTCTAGAGCGATATTCTAAAAATGGCTCAGAGACTGGTAGTCGGCTTGCAAGACACAATAAGTCTTCCATTTGACCTAAGAACTCATCGTTCTCACTATTAAATTTTTCATCCCGAATCGCACATCCAAGGCTTAAAGAGAGATCATAAATTTCTGGTTTGAAATGATCCTTGATCGTTTCCAGTAAGGCTTGATAGACATGTGGTGCACTATCGAAATCTGAAAACAGAGTATAGAGGCCTGCGATTTGCGGTGTTGTATCATCACCTTTTAACAAGGTTTCAAATGCGATTAATCTTGGTTGGTCTGTTTCAATTTCTGGCAAAAGGGAAGACGCTTGAACTCTGATATTGATGCCAATTTCATTAAGGACTTGGCCAAGAGATGCACTCGTCTCGCGGGCCAGGCCGCTTAGTTCTTCAAAGAGGCTATCTTCTTCAAATAGTTCATCATTATCTTCAAAATCATCATAATCTGAGATTTCCATTTCAGGTGCGTAAATATTTTTCAAGCGACCAGCTAATAATCCACGGACTTCCTGGCATGAACTTTCTAATGTCGCGCCTAATGGCAAGGCTGCAACAGGTTTTGCAAAGGCACCGTTTGAAATTTCTCTATCATCAAAATATTGCAACGCGCAAATTGGTTGACGGTTTTGGAAACCATATGAAAATGAAATGGTGTGTCTGAGAGCAGAGGGTAGTAATTTGTACACATAAGAAAGGGACGTTAAGAACTCATGAGTTGTAGCAAAGCTCTCTGTTCCAAACTGACCCGGATAACCAGAAGCCAGCGCTCCGAGGATTAAACCAACACCGAGAGGCAATTCACTTAAGGTTAGATCTTCAGCCTGACTTGGTTCCAACTTGGTTTTATTAACGACTTTACAACCGCTTAAACCTGGTTGGAGATATTGCTCTGACTTAAAAGGAGCTTCTGATAAGTTTAGAATAAGTTCTGGGGCATGACGCTCCCAAAGACGGGCGTTAATGACAAAACTTGAAGCAAACAGGTTTTCCTGTCTGACTCGGTTTGTTGTATCGCCTACAATTTTGACCTGACTGGCTGCTATCCAGCAATGGTTCGGATTGGCATTTGGCTCATAAAAAGGACGCGTTGCTCTTACGCATAAGCCTCCAACATGAGGGCCGGCATTTTCTCTCGCGCTTTTTGATAGAAGGGCGCCAACATCGTGTGCGCCAACCATGCCATCCAATTCACATAGAGGGCGCGCGTCTTCTGGAAATCCATTACTTACGTTTTGGCACGCCATTGTTTGATCAGGGTGCGGATTCTGTGTCTCTTGATCAAGCAAGGTACCAATTGAAAAGACGTGAGCGTCCACTGATGTGGGAAATTGAAGCAGCATATTTACTATCCGAAACTATATAAAACCAATCTCAACATTGCCTGCGCGATATTAATATGGAGTTACCAAGTTGGTCAGATAGGTAGATTTTTCCAATTATTTTGTTTTAAATTTTGTCTGAAATTAAAGGAAATTTAAGGCTATGGTTTTGGCTTAGGTTTCAAATTTCTTCTTTTGGGCATGAATAATTTCTTTTCAATATAGCTGATTATCTCTTCGGCCAGATCTTTGTCATTGACTTTTGCGATGCCCTTTAAACCAGGCGAAGAGTTCACTTCTAACAGTAATGGCCCCTTATTTGAGCGCAAGATATCAACACCTGCCAAGCCTAATCCAAAGGCTTTAGCTGCTTTCACAGCGATTTGACGTTCTTCTTTAGTGATCTTAACTTTTTCTGCAGATCCGCCCTGATGGATGTTGGCACGAAACTCTCCAGGCTCGGCTGAACGGCGCATTGTAGCGATGACTTTATTCCCTAAAACAAGACAGCGGATGTCAGATCCTTCTGATTCGGCGATAAATTCCTGTACTAAGAAATCGGCATCGATCCCTCTAAAGGCATCAATGACCGATTCGGCCGCCTTTTTTGTTTCAGCCAGAACAACCCCTTTACCTTGCGTACTTTTTAAAAGCTTAACAACGAGTGGGGCGCCATTAACAAGCTTGATTAAATCTTCAGTGTTTTTTGGTGAACTTGCAAAAGCTGTTATGGGCATTGGCAAGCCATGGCGCGCCATTACCTGATGAGCTAATAATTTATCTCTCGACCTGTAAATAGAATCTGCTGAATTGAGACAAAGGGCGCCTGTCATATCAAATTGTCTAACAATTGAAGTGCCGTACGAGGTGATCTGGGCTCCAATGCGCGGAATTATGGCATCAAACCTTGGTAATTGTTGACCGTTATAATGAAGCCCTGCTGTGAGTGAATTGATGTTCATGTAACATGAGGTTGTTTGGATGGTTTCAATAACGTGGTCTTTTTCTTCTGCAGCTCTGATAAATTGCTTATTGGAAAAATTGTCTGGCTCCATTGTTAGCAGGCCAATACGAAGGGCACGCGAGACGGGGCTTTGAGTTTTTACATTTTTATATATATCGAACGATAATTTTTCTAATAAATAGTCTTCGCTTGGCTCAACAACCAGTTGTGCTGCATCCATAGCCTCGCGGCCGATTAACATGCGATGCATTAAATTTTCACGATTTGTCAGTGATACTTCAATTGGCCAACTTTCACCACCAATAGCTAAATCCGTTTGTATGATCGTGCGAAATTCACTTTCTCCATTTGAGCTTGTGACATATCTGCGATCTATAATTGGTGCCGTGCAATAAATAACCAGATCTTCATTGCCATCAATGGGTTTTACACCAAACCGCACCTTTGGCCTATCAATCGGACCAAAGGTTTCAATATCTATGGCATGCAATGCAGATGTTTTTGCGCCAGTATCAATTTTTGCGTGAATAGCGCCTAAACCTAATTTGGGAAGTTTTACCCATTCGCGCCAACCAACACTGATTGAAGCGATACTAGCTGTTTCTGATTGGCTCTTTTTTTCCATGATATTTGATATTCCCATATTAAATGCATGGCATGTCTATTTTAAAATCTGTATTTACGCGCTCTTGCTGCTACACCTATCAAAAGCAGCTTCATATTCCCAGACTTCTTTTTCAGATTTACAGGCCAAGACCACAGTTTTAAAGTCGGGATGAGCTTCAAGATATAACAAGATTTCTTGCATAGCGACAAAGGCTGCTCTTTGTGGGGGAAAGCCATTTTGGCCTGTTGAAATGCTTGGAAAAGCGATGGTTTTAATGTTGAATGATTTACCAATTTCAAATGCATTTTTATAGCACTGTCTTAAATAGACATCTTCATCTGCTTCTCCGCCCCCCCAGGCTGGCCCGGCTGTATGGATAACGAAGTTGGCAAGCAAGTTATAGCCTCTAGTAATACGCGCCTCTCCAACGGGGCAGGGGGCAACATGTTTGCATTCTTCAACTAATTTGGGGCCCGCTAATGCGTGAAGGGTTTGTTCTTCAGTTGTTGCGGGCATGAGAGTTGGGTGGGCGCCATTAACGATTGCATCAACGCTTAAGCTGGTTATGTCAATTTCTCTGATTTCTATTCTTGATGGCATAATTATACCCTTCACAACTGTGACTTAAACTTTGAGCAGAAAATATATGATTCGAGGCTATCGGGCTATTTACTCTTTTTTGTTATGCTTCAGATTCCCACTACGCATCCGCTTTGTTTCTCTCACGGCTATTCTGCAGCTGAAGCTGTAGGCCTCCGAGGGGCGGTGCTAGGCACCGGGCAAGCGAGCTTGCCATGTCCTGACGCTAAAGTAGCGTCACTCCTTCTTCGGTAAGTTAGATTGTTATTTGTTTTCTCTCACTGCTTTTTTGTTTCTGCCTCAGATGCCCACGTTACATCCACACTTTTTGTTATGCTTCAGATTCCCACTTACAACCAGGATTGGCATCGGCACCTAACACTTGGCTTGTTAGCTTAGACCTGCTATATGGAATAATATAACAAAAGTTGGATGCGCAGTATGACACACTCTCTTTTTCCACAACACGACCATGACCACAGCGGTTGCACAACGAATTTGATGAAGTTTGCTGATCGCTATTGTCAACAAGCAGGATTAAGACTCACTAAATTACGTCGTACCGTTTTAGAGCAAGTGGCCTCCAGCCACAAAGCCATAGGCGCTTATCAAATTCTTGATAACCTCGCAGCCGATGGGCAAAAGCTTGCCCCTATTTCTGTGTATAGAAGTTTGGACTTTCTTCAAGAAGCAGGGCTCATTCATCGCTTGGAGAGCACTAATTCTTATTTTGCCTGCCAACGTAATTTTGATGATGAATTAGATCAAGAGAGCCCATCTACTTTGCATAAATGTTCTGAGGCTTCATCTCTTGTTTTTCTTATTTGTGAAGAGTGCGGTGTTATTGGTGAAGTTGAAGGGGCTTCGATTGGGGCTTTAATTTCAACTGTTGCAAACTCCGAGATGTTCAAAGTTGATCGTAGTCAACTAGAGATTAAAGGCACATGCCAGACATGCCAAAACTCTTCTTAAAGAGTTAGCCGCTATTGAAAATTCGGCTTCGTATTAAAAGCCTTTCCTATATCAAAAAAGAAAATTGATACAAAAATTCATAAAGTGAGAAAAGTTAAGTAATGAGTGAGATTGCAGAAGAAAAAGTCGTGACGACTTTGAAACAATCACAAACCTCTTCACATACTCCCTTTTTGATTGAAGCCAATTCAATTGGATTTCAAAGAGATGGACGCTGGATTTTACGGGGCATTGATTTTTCAATTTCAGCTGGTGAGATTGTTACCCTCATTGGCCCTAATGGGGGCGGTAAAACGACGTTTGCTCGTATTTGTCTTGGTGTTCTTCAAGCTGATGAAGGACAATTAAAACGAGCAAGCAACCTTTCTATCGGTTATGTTCCACAGCGTCTTAAGCTTGATCGTACATTACCTCTGACTGTCCGCCGTTTTTTGACTGTTCGCCAGAAAGTCTCAAAAGAAGATCTCATGAATGTGCTTGAAGAAGTTGGATCTTCTCATCTTCTCAATACGCAAATGTCCTCTCTTTCAGGAGGTGAGATGCAGCGTGTGCTGCTTGCTCGCGCCCTTGTCAATAAGCCTCATTTATTGGTTTTGGATGAACCCGCGCAGGGCGTGGATTTTGCTGGTGAAGCAGCTCTTTATGATCTTATCTCAAATATCAGAAATAATTTTGGTTGTGCTGTCCTGCTTATCTCACACGATTTACATATTGTGATGGGTTCAAGTGACCGAGTACTTTGTTTAAACGGTCATGTTTGCTGTGCAGGCGTTCCTGAACAAATTAGCCACCACCCTGAATATGAACGGTTATTTGGACCTGAAAGAGCGCAAACTTATGGTATTTATGCGCATAGTCATGATCATAGTCATACGCTTTCAGGAGATATGGTTGGGCATGATTGCTCACATAGCCATGTAACAGTCATGACTGTGATGATGCACACTTACATCCTAAACAGTTAGATTCTGAAGAAGAGACTAACACCGCAAAGCCTAAAAGGGATACCGATCAGAACAATGGATGATTTTTTAATACGCGCGGCACTCGGTGGCCTTGGTATGGCCTTAATCGCTGCGCCGCTTGGGTGTTTTGTTGTCTGGCAACGTATGGCTTATTTTGGTGAGACCATTGCTCATTCAGGACTACTTGGGGTGGCGTTTGGATTGCTTGTGTCAATCAATCCAACTGTGGGTGTTTTTCTTGCTGCAGTGATGGTTACTTTTGGTTTGCGTGCTGTTGAGCGCACCACTTATTTGGCGAAAGATACAGCCCTTGGTTTATTGGCGCATGTGGTATTGGCACTCGGACTTATTGTGACAAGCCAATTTCAATCTCTGCAAGTTGATTTATTAGGAATATTATTTGGAGATATTCTTGCTATTTCTAACATTGACCTCTACATGGTTGCGGGCGGAATTCTGGCCATTTGGGGGCTCGTTGCCTGGTTGTGGCAGGATCTCTTAGCACTCAGCATTGATCGTGAACTTGCACTTGCTGAAGGGGTTCATGTTGGACGGGTTGATTTTTTGTTTTCCTTGGCAATTGCGGGGACAATCGCTCTTTCAATGAAGCTGGTTGGTTTAATGCTTGTCACTGCGATGCTCATTATTCCTGCAGCGGCGGCAATGGGGGTTTCTCGCACTCCTGAGCAAATGGTTATTTATGCAGGCTTTATTTCTTGTCTTTCGGTCATTTGTGGATTATTGGCCTCTTTATATATTGATATACCGACTGGGCCCGCCATTGTTGTTTCCATGGCTTTCTTTTTTCTGTTAACCAGTTTGGTTAAACGTTAGGGACAGAATTTAAACCCTATTAGTACTGAATAGAGATACCTCGCTATTTTATGTGCAAGTGCTATTAAATCTGATATGAAACTGGCAGAATTTTAAGTGAAAGGTTTCCTTAGTGACACTCGTATCCCGGCATCAGACGACTGCGGTAACTGTTGGCTCTGTTAACATTGGTGGTGATGCGCCAATTGTTGTTCAATCTATGACCAACACTGACACAGCAGATATTGAAAAAACCACAGAACAAGTTGCTGCCCTTGCACGCGCTGGATCTGAATTGGTCCGCATCACTGTCGACCGGGAAGAGGCAGCAAAAGCTGTTCCTTATATTCGTGATAATTTGGCAAAGATGAATATTGATGTGCCGCTTGTTGGTGATTTTCATTATATTGGCCACACTCTTCTTAATGATAATCCTGCAATGGCTGAAGCCCTTGCTAAATACCGGATTAATCCGGGCAATGTTGGTTTCAAGAAAAAAAGAGATACGCAATTTTCGCAGATGATTGAGACCGCCTTGAAATTTGATAAACCTGTTCGCATTGGGGTGAACTGGGGGTCACTTGATCAAGACCTGCTTACAGGCCTCATGGATGAAAACGCCAAACTTGATAAACCCAAAGATGCGCGTGATGTGATGCATGAAGCGATTGTCCAGTCTGCTCTCTTGAGCACTGAGCGGGCCAATGAGCTTGGCAAAAAAAAAAAAAAAATTATTCTCTCTGCAAAGGTAAGTGCCGTTCAAGACCTTATCGCAGTTTATCGTCTTCTTGCTAGTCGCTCGAATAATGCATTGCATTTAGGACTAACCGAGGCTGGTATGGGATCAAAGGGTATCGTCGCATCAACCGCTGGTCTTGCTATCCTTTTGCAAGAAGGGTTTGGTGATACGATCCGTATTTCTCTGACGCCAGAACCTGGCGGAGACCGAACAAAAGAAGTGCAAGTTGGCCAGGAGATTTTACAATCTATGGGACTGCGTGCCTTTATGCCGGTTGTGACTGCATGCCCGGGATGTGGCCGTACAACCAGCACTGTATTTCAGGAACTAGCGCAAGATATTCAAAACCACATTAACGTTAGTATGCCGAGTTGGAAGACTAGATATCCTGGCGTTGAAAATCTTAACTTTGCGGTGATGGGTTGTATTGTTAACGGACCAGGCGAATCCAAACATGCTGATATTGGCATAAGTTTGCCAGGCACAGGTGAGACACCAGCTGCACCTGTTTTCATCGATGGAAAAAAAGCGATGACGTTACGCGGCGAGCGGATAGCTGAAGAATTTCAAGAGATCGTACAGAAATATATTGAGA
>CAXIDO010000007.1:0-15642 GCA_964022745.1 uncultured Methyloligella sp.
ATTGCGAAGAAAGCGGTGAGCCCATTGGTGTTGCTCGCTTGAACGCGCGCCCTATTGCGACTTTGTCTCTTGAAGCACAAGAACGCCACGAACAACGTGAGCGGGTGTTTAAAGACTCGTAATTTTCTCTCACGGCTATTTCAAGCGCTTAATCGCGCTTGAGCCTCCGAGGGGCGGCACTAAGTGCCGGACGCCTCGCGGCGTCATGTTCGTGCTCTGAAGTAGAGCACTTCCTTATTTGTAATTTTAGGCATTGATTTTTTTGTTAGCGCTTTAGGTTACTCACAAGTAACTGTGCAACTGAACATTTTCATATCGCAATATCTTAGGTTTGTTGGATTTTCCTCAGTGCTAAAAACCGAAATATAGTTTTTAATCCAGTCGTATAACTCGACTACAAAAATTACTCTTCCATAACTTTATTGACAAAGGGCGAGGTCATAGAGCGTAAGAGGGCGCTGTAGTTTAGCTCGAATGTGATTTCATCACCAATGGCTAGACTGTTTTCTTTTGCGTTTAAAATGATGTGATCACTACTGGCCCCAAGTATTTCGAAACCGGCTGATGGGGTTAGGCCACCTGTGTCAGTATCTTGTTCACCTATTGCCAATAAAACTTGATGTATGTTTCCTTGGTTTTTAATAGATGGCGGGGTGCCAAATGCAGCTTGTGCCATTTCACCCCAAGGCTTTGATGGTTTGACTTTAAACTCAATTACTTCTCCAATAAGATTGAAAGCATCTGTATGTAGATCTTTAATTGGTTCTCTATCTAAAGGATTGCGACCTAGCAGGATTGCTTCCCCTAAACGCAGATTATTTATGCGGCCTATTTGCCTTGAGCTCTCTTTTCCCTCTATGGTTGAGCCCCTGAAAACCCATTCTAAGTTTGATGAGTTACCACCGGATACTATGTTCATTGTAATACCGAATTTTTTATCGATTGAATTTGCCAATGCAGATAGTTCGGCCATATTTTTATCATCTGGCGTTACGCCGTTACGACAAGCTAAATTAGTTCCGATACCTTGAAATTCTATATTCGGAAGTTTGATGACGGAGCGTACTATAGTTTCAACATCACTTGGCATTATACCTTCACGTAAATCTCCGAGTTCGACCATTAAGACAATGCCATGTGTTCGGCCTATTAGGTTTGATGCACGAGAGAGCGCTTTAATAATTTTAAGTTCAGTATTAAAACTTATGTCAGCAGATTCTACGATACGGTCAATTTGGCTCAGCATTGGAGTACGAATGAGAGTCATAGGAGCGCTGACATTCGCTTCTTTCATTTTTTCAAGATTTTCAATGCGACTATCACCAAGCATGGTGACACCAGCGTTTTGAAAAACTTTAGCGATTGCAGGCGACCCCAGTGTTGCTTTTGAAATTCCTGTTACTGAAATTCCATGAACGGCTAAACGTTGAACTAAAATATGAGCATTATATTGTATTTTGCGAAGATTGATTTCCAATCGCGCGCTCATATAGCAACCACTGGAGCCTTTTTATTTAAGACTGGAAAGGCTAATAGAACCATATTGATCAGATTCTCTTTTGAACGGGTTAAAGCATCCGTTGCAGGAATATCGAGAATTTCTTCATATAGTTTTATAGAGCTGCTGATCTCCTCATCAGACATGTTTTCGTGATTAATAGTGAGACCTATAACTTTTGTTTTGGAAAAAGTTTCGATGAGATTGATCTCACTCGTCACGCTTGGCATTGGGACTTCGGGATAATCCGATAGGTTCGTACGTTTTGGTGCATGCTGCAAGATAACACCATCAGGGCGACTGCCTCTCAAAATATAAGCAGAGGTTAGGTAAGCTGGATGACTAAGGGCACCTTGTCCTTCGATAATAATTACCTCAGGTTTTTCTTCTACAAAGGCTTCTATTACAGCCGCTTCCATTTCACCTGAGCAAAATTGAGGCGCAATAGCATCAATTGCAATGCCATGACGCGCTCCCTGGATTAGCCCCGTTTGACCTGTCCCAACCATCACAGCTTTAATACCGTAATCATTCAGTGTTTTGGTCAAAATGGTTGCTGTTGTGCGTTTGCCGATTGCACCATCAGTACCAAGTACAGCAATACGAGGACAAGTGACGTCTTTGATACGCCCGGTAAATACCTTCAAGTCTTTTTTATCACGTGGTTTTCGTACATCAAAAATTTTTACATTTTTAGCAACACTTGCCGCTACAAACTCAGGATCATCATTGAGAAATTGATGAAGTCCGTTCACAATATTCATTCCAAGATTAATAGCCTCGAGCATGATGCCACGTTCTTGCTCGGAGAGCATACCGCTCAAAGGAGCCATGCCATAGATGAAACTGTCTGGCACCTCGTCTGTTAATCTTAAAGCTTTCTTGAAATCACTGCATACAGGAATATTATTTGGTACATTATCCAATATCTTTCCAGCATCGAGCCCTGCTTTTGTGCTATCTATAACAGCTAAGATTTTATATTTTTCAGAATATCGGACCAGGCCATTAGCGGTCTTACCATCTATTTTACCAAAATTGTTTTCACAATAAATAATTGCTGTTTTTTGTTCTTTTGGATTTGATTTTATCTTAGGGAATTTAACGACAGACATGGTCATACCGCCTATATTGGGAACACATTAAAATGCCGTGCTCATACGCCCACCCTGCACGATACAGGGGTCGCATTCAAAGCCATAAGGCGCAAAACTATAAAGTTAAAATTTGCTGAAAAGAGGTGCGGTCTTGTGCGCCACACTCATTGCCATCTAGGGCAGATATTTTTTTAGAAAAAATTATCTCGATAAGGAACTTTTGCCAAGCTCTGTAGTATCAGTAAAGAATATGACCAATTTTGTCAAATTTAAACCATGAGCCTGACTTTACAATTTCTAACCATTTTATAAACAATTTGATGTTGTGCATATCGAAAAAAAACAGTCGAGCGTCTAATTCTCAAGTGAGGCACCGCACCAAAACTACTCACCGATCTTGTTTATTCCGTCTCTTGCTAGTTCGTCGGCGCGTTCGTTTTCTGGGTGGCCGGCGTGGCCTTTTACCCAGCGCCAGGTGACATTGTGTTTCTCTTCGGCTTCGACTAAATCCTGCCAGAGGTCGGCGTTTTTAACGGGCTTTTTCGCGGCTGTTTTCCAGCCGTTTTTCTTCCAATTATGGATCCAGCTGGTGATGCCGCCTTTGACGTAATTTGAGTCTGTATAGAGCACTACATCTGAAGGTGCGGCTTTCAAAGCGTTCAGCGCTTCAATTGCTGCCATCAGTTCCATGCGGTTGTTTGTGGTCTCAGCTTCGCCGCCATTTATTTCTTTGCGGTGATCATCTTTAATTAAAACAGCACCCCAACCACCTGGGCCTGGGTTTCCTGAGCAGGCGCCATCGGTATAAATGACGATTGCGTTGTCTTCTTCGTTTGGCATTTTTAATTTTCTTTCAATCATCGTACACCCTCACAAGATTTTTTATGCTTGTAGGGTTTGAGGCTGGACTTTGAAGTCTGGGCCTTAATGGGTTTTGTGTTTTATCTTTTTATTTAACTAAAGGGTGACCGGGCATTAATTCATAAGGATGCACCCAGCCATCTAGTCCTTTTATTCTATCTAACCATGAGGCAATAGCAGGATAGTCAGCCCAAGAGACATCAAATTCATCTGGCCAGAAGAGATATCCACACATTGAAATATCTGCGATGGTTGGTTCTGCGCCAATGACGAAGGAAGAGTTATCCAGATGGTTATTTAGAACTTTCAAACATGGTTTGATGCGCGCCCTTAAAAACTGGGTCACTTCAGTTTCACCTGTTTTGGCAAATTGCAGGAGATATCGCAGCACTGCGATATTGTTTGTCAGTTTATGATTATCCCACAATAGCCATCTCAGAATCTCTAAATCATCGTCTTCTGTTTTCCCGCCGAATTTATAATATTTTTTAGAGAGATATTTCAGGATGACACCTGATTGCGTGATCGTTTTTTCTCCATCAATTAACACTGGTACTTCGCCCATTGTATTTAACTCAAGATACTCATCCGTTCGGCTGCCTCCATTGAAAAAATCAACGAATTTTGGCTCCCATTCAACCCCACAAAGGTTGAGCATTAACGCCGCTTTGTAGGCATTTCCTGATTGAGCAAAACATGTGAGTTGAATTTTTGTCATGACGTTTCCTACATGGCTGTTTTAAGACGATAAAGGACTTCACCTTAATTGGAATTAAACCCATAAGACCCGGGATTTGTGATCGATTGATGGAATTTTAATTTTCGAACATATTCCATTGGATCTTTTTTCGCGACCAGTGCGCCTTCGTTTGTCACAAGCCAATCATTTGTGCGCGTGAGCAAAAACCGAAGGGCTGCTGCTCTTGCGATGATTGGTAAGACCTCTAGCTCTTCTGGTTGGATCGGTCTTGTTTTGCTGTATGCGCCAAGAAGCCGACTTGCTTTCGTGACGTTATAGCTCACGTCTTTTTCAAAACACCAAGCATTAAGGGTGATGGCAATATCAAGAATCAAAAAATCTGAACATGCGAAGTAAAAGTCAATCAGGCCTGAAACTTGGTCATTAAGAAAGAAGACATTGTCAGGAAATAAATCCGCATGAATGATGCCTTTTGGCAAGTCTGATGGCCAGTTGGCCTTTAAAAAGTTGAGTTCGTCTTCAATCAATGAAACCAGGTTTGGATCTATCGAATTTATATCACCTTCAATGGCTTCGTAGAATTCTTGCATGCCGCCTATGGTAAAACTATTGGCGCGTGCGTTTTTATAACTCAAGCCACTTTGATGAAACTTAGCCATTGCCTTTCCTAACTCGCCGCAATGATGAGCTGTTGGCCAGCGAACTGACATGCCGTCTAAAAATGTGAACAAGGCTGCAGGGCGCCCAGCGCACATTAGTAGGCTTTTGCCATCTTGGTCACGAATAGGCGTTGGGCAAGTGATGCCGCTATTAGCAAGATGTTCGATCAAATCCAGAAAAAAGGGGAGATCATCTTTGTTCACCCGTTTTTCATAGAGGGTGAGGATGTATCTGCCTTTTTCTGTTTCTAATAAAAAATTTGTGTTCTCGACCCCTTCAGCAATTCCTTTAAATGATTTTGGTGCACCTAAATCGAAAGTGCTTAAAAAGTCATTTAACTGCTGATCGGAAACATTTGTGTATACTGCCATTCACTTACTTTCAGTGACTCTTTTAGTGTGCCTTCAGGTTGCCCACTAGCAACCGGCACGTTAGTGTGCCTTCATGTTGCCCACCAGCAACCACGCTATTACCTAAAACCGGCGCTCATTTTTTAGACGACAAGCTTTGACTTTACTATCCTTAATTTACGCATCTTCCCGCAATTGTCGAGGGAGTTTAAATGCCACATCTTCTGTCGCTGTGGTTATCGTCGTTACGGTTGTTTCATAGCGCTCTTTAAACGAAGTGATGATTTCATCAACCAGAATTTCCGGGGCGGATGCGCCGGCTGTTATGCCAATTTTAGTAAATCCGTTTATTTTTTCCCACGGAATTTCAGATGCGTTTTGAACCAATACTGCGAGCTTTGCGCCAGCGCGCTCCCCCACTTCCACAAGGCGCATTGAATTAGAACTATTTGGGGCACCCACGACTAAAAGACAATCACATTGTTCAGCTATTTCTTTAACGGCCTCTTGGCGATTTGTTGTCGCGTAACATATGTCTTCTTTTTTAGGACTTTGAATCTCAGGAAAACGACGTTTTAAAATATTGACGATTTCAAGGGTGTCATCAACTGACAATGTTGTTTGTGTGATAAAACTTAAACTTTTTGCATCAACAGGCACAAATTTTTCAGCATCACTCACTGTCTCAACCAGTGTAACCGCCCCATCTGGTAATTGCCCCATAGTCCCAATCACTTCAGGGTGACCAGCGTGACCTATAAGGATTATCTCAGCCCCTTTATCATATAATCTTTCAGCTTCGATATGGACCTTTGAAACAAGCGGGCATGTTGCATCCAGAAAGAAAAAATTCCGCTTTTTGGCTTCTTCTGGCACTATTTTCGCGACACCATGAGCTGAGAAAATAACAGGGGCATCCGTGTCTGGTATTTCATCAAGTTCTTCTACAAATATGGCTCCTTTAGCCTTCAAGCTATCTACGACATATTTATTATGAACAATTTCATGACGCACATAAATCGGAGCACCATATTTCTCAATGGCAAGCTCAACAATCTGTACGGCTCTATCAACACCAGCACAAAATCCACGCGGCGCTGCGAGAAGTATGTCCAACGTCTCTTTTTCTTCGCTCATTGCTCACTTACCATTCATTTGTTTTTTAAAGTCATTTAACTGTATTTCAATTGCCACAAGCCACCGTAAAAGCCTACAATGATCACCAACTTTACAACGCATGTTCTAGCAAATTTACTTTGTTTAGTGATTTATCTGCTTTTTGGAGAGAAGTACAATAATTCCGTTAGGATGATCTTTTTTTTGCCAGAAAAATCAGTATTCTAATTCTTATAAATATTAAGGGCTTTCAGCCTACTTAGTTAAGTGACGAAATATGGGTTTTTGGTCATTTATTTTCAAATTATAATGTATTTTAATGGTGAAATTGCAAAATAATAAATTTTGAGTTTGTCTTGAATAGATCTCAAGAGTTGATAAAATAAATTCTAATGAGAGTTTTATCCTAAAATTATCTAATTTGATGATTCTATGTGATCTATGAGTGACAAAACCTAATAATATGCACTCATCAAATGGGGACGTTTTTTAATGCCGTTTTTGTCGCTTTTGCAACGCGTTGAGGTTGCTGCCATTTTTATTGTCAAAATTGCTATTGCTAGAATTTCCATGCCACTTGAGCATACTATTAAAGGGCTTTTGAGGGCCTCTTTGATTGCTGTCCTGGGGTTAAGTCTTGCTGGTTGCAGTCTTGGGAGTGTTCCTTCTTTTGGTGATTTGGGCGGCAGTGTTTTTGGCTCTTCTGAAAAGAAAAAAGAGGTCTCAACTAGCGAGAAGCTTTTAAGTGAAGATCGCCTTTTAGCTGAGGCTAAACAAGAAGTTACGGCTCTTGATCAAGGTGTTAAGCAAGCAAGCCTTTGTACCAAATTTAAGATTTGGGATGCTGAACGCTTTTTAACTGTCTATGATGTCGGGCGTTATGGCGATGGTTTAGCAGTTCGCTATCGCGGTGAATTAACAAAAGCTGCCCGGGAATGTGTACTGCAACCTGGAACTGCGCATGTAAAGGTTGGTTTTGCAGGTCGCGTATTATTAGGCCCCAAAGGCCAAGCTGGCCAAGTCCAGCTTCCACTTCATATTTATCTCACAGACAAAAAAGGTAAAATTTTAAAAAATACCAAGATCTCTGTGCCTGTTACCATTGAGCAGGGTAAGCCTATTGGTTATTTTTCAATGATCCAGAAAATCGATATTCCTTTGACCGAAGGACGCTCTGGTAAAGACTTCAGATTGTTCGTTGGCTTTGATAAGATTGAAAAAAGCTAAATCTATAAGTTCATCTCATTCTTATTATTCATGAGGCCCTTTTCAACACTCGTGGAACGATCATTTTATGAAACGGGCTGATGAGACTGAGATAGGCTTTTCCGAATATGTTATGAGGTTTCACTAATGTCGTTGCTTTTATTATTGCTTTGTTATCTTGGAGTTTAATCTGCTCGAAAATTAAGCGAAAATCTAAATGCCAATCATTAAAACCTAAAATAATTTTCTCATTAGTTTCTTCACAAACTGGGAAAAAACCAACTAAATCCAATTTCTTACCAGATGACGTTGTGAAAACATCTCTTGTTTTTAATCCTATTTTTCTGGCAAAAAAATCTCTTAGAGCTAACAGAGTTTCTATCCAAAATGGGAAATTGGTTAGTGATTTTTCCGCGGCAGCTCTGCTATTTTCATAGGCAATGGGGCTAACATATTCAAACGCATCAGCCCAGTTAGCTTCTTTCAAACTCTCGTGTGGTAAGTCTACTTTGACTTCTATTGGGCTTTTTGTTGAGAGGGCTTGTTCTTTAAGGCGTCTGATCATTGCTCACTCCTTGCATTTGACGAGAAGAGTGTACTAAATATTCGTTTATTGTGCCACTTTTGGGTGAAACGCCCTAAATCCTGGGAAGTCATGAAGGAATATTTGACTTCTTCACGAACTTGCCTATCATTCACATCACATATTGTCAGTTAACGACTGCGAGAGAGATCAACTGCTTATTCATTTGTAAGGCCTTATGTTTCACAAAAGAAAGCACTTGGCGCCGAAGGAGCAACCCCCCCGGAAACTCTCAGGCAAAAGGATCGCAGCTTCTAATGACATTCTGGAAAGTAGGATGATGTTTTTCATTCTCACCCACGGGGAAAAAGGGGTTTTACCATAGATATGACTTTCATTTGAGTGGTCATTCATAATGCTGGTAACAACCCTTGAATGGATAATCATTGCATTATCTATTCTATAAATCTCTCAGGTTCCGCGACAGAAGGGGGTATGCCTAATTGATAGGTGAATTTTCTGTTAGAGCGGAGCTATTATGTCTGATAAAAATGAACTGAAAAAAACAGTATTCTATGACTTGCACGTTGAACACGGTGCGAAGATGGTTGGGTTTGCTGGTTATTCTATGCCCCTACATTACGAAATGGGAATTAAGCAAGAACACCTTTATTGCCGAGACACTGTTGGCTTATTTGATGTCTCTCATATGGGGCAAGCTGAGCTCATTGCTGAAGACTATGAGACAGCAGCGAAAGCTCTAGAAAAAATTGTTCCTGGTGATGTTCTGAAGCTTAAACCAGAGCGCTTGCGCTATTCTGTTCTCCTCAATGAAAAGGGGGGCATTGAAGATGATTTGATGATCACCCACCGCATTCAAGAAGATGGTTCTCATGTTGTCGGCCTTGTTGTGAATGCGGGCCGAAAAACTCATGACTATGCCTATATTAGCGCCTACCTACCTGATGATGTTGACTTTAAAATATTAGATGATCGCTCGCTTCTTGCTTTGCAAGGACCGGATGCGGAAAAAATAATGGCGGTTTGGTGTGGTGAAGCTGTTGGCATGCCGTATATGTCAGAAATAGAAACGAATTTTTTTGATGCTCCTTGCCGGGTTTCTCGTTGCGGTTACACAGGAGAAGACGGCTTTGAACTCTCCCTCTCAAATGATGATGCGAGCCGTGTGGCGAAAATGTTGATGAGCCACCCGGATGTTGAATTAATCGGTCTTGGTGCCCGAGATAGCTTGCGCCTTGAGGCCGGTTTTTGTCTTTATGGCCATGATATAGATACAGCAACAAGTCCTATTGAAGCCGATTTATCCTGGATTATGAATAAAAGACGCAGACAAGAGGGGGGCTTTTTAGGTGATACAGTCATTCTTGACCAAGTAGCAAATGGCCCTTCTAAACGCCGTGTTGGATTATTACCTGATGGCCCAGCCGCGCCTGCTCGTGAGGGGGCAAAATTGTTTAATGACCAGGACCAAGAAATTGGTGTTGTGACCAGCGGTGGCTTTGGGCCAACGATCGGCGGTCCGGTTGCTATGGGGTATGTCACACTCCCTCATGATAAGTTAGGCACCTCAATTTTTGTGGAAGTTCGGGGGAGAAAATCTCTTTGGCGGGTCACGGACCTACCGTTTACTCCTTACCGTACCTATAATGCTAAGAAGCCAACCCAGCACTAGCTAACGAGTTAGAAATAATTTTTTTTAAATAGATAGATTTATATAAATATTTGGAGTTTTTTTTGATGACTAAAACTTATTACAGCCCTTCTCATGAATATGTTTCTGTTGAAGATGGTGTAGCCACTGTTGGCATTACAACTTATGCGCAAAGTCAATTGGGTGACATTGTGTTTGTGGAATTACCTGAAACCGGTCGCGGCTTTAAACGAGGGGATGAAGCAGCTGTTGTTGAATCTGTGAAAGCTGCCAGTGAAGTTTACACCCCGGTGACTGGTGAAACAACAGAAATGAATGAAGAGCTCGCTGCTAACCCTGGTCTTGCAAATGACGACCCTGAAGGGGCAGGATGGTTTTTCAAACAAACAATTATTCAAGAGGATGAGTTGACCAAATTAATGGACCGGGCTCAATATGATGCCTTTGTTAAAGAGAACCAATAATCAGGGTTTAGAGCATGTCATGCATGTTTTAAATTCATGACCATGCTCTAAAATTTTGTTTTGGCGTTTCTTTTTTTGCTTCAGATGCCCACAAAGCATCCGCAATTTTTGCTTCAGATGCTCTTTTTTAATGCCTTTAGTTGCCCACAAGCAACCGGCACAAAAGCATCCGCAAGTTCACTAAACCGATAGCCACTTTTATGAGACACGCTCTAGTAAAGAGATTTTAATCAATGCGATATTTGCCACATACAGACCATACGCGCCGTGCGATGCTTGATACAATTGGCGTTGCTTCAATTGACGATTTGTTTGAACAAGCTGGAGCTCCGCTTCAACAACCACCGACATCCCTGCCACCTCATAAATCTGAGATGGAAGTTGAACAGCACCTTGCTGCCCTTTCAGGTTTGAACAGAGCTGCTGGAGCCGGAGCCTTTTTTGTTGGCTGTGGTGCTTATCGTCATCATGTGCCCGCCAGTGTTGATCACCTTATACAACGATCTGAGTTCCTCACATCTTACACGCCATATCAACCTGAGATTAGTCAGGGGACATTGCAATATTTATTTGAGTTTCAAACTCAGGTGGCCAATCTACTTGGTTCAGAAATTGCCAATGCTTCGCTTTATGATGGCTCGACCGGGTGTGGTGAAGCGGTTTTGATGGCACAACGTATTAAAAAAAAAAAAAAAGCTTTGCTCTCTGGGAATTTGCACCCGCATTATGCTGGCGTTGTTAAAACTTTATCGCATATGAGTTCTTTTCTTGTTGATCAATCTGAAGTCGTTCCTGGTCAAGCAGCTACGGCAGATTTAATCGCAAAAATCGATGATGAAACCTCTTGTGTGGTTGTGCAAACACCGGATGTTTTTGGTTCTCTTTATGATCTTCGAGAAATCGCTGACGCGGCTCAGGCAAAAGGCGCTCTCCTCATTGCAGTTGTCACTGAAGTGGTCTCGTTAGGGGCTGTTCAGGCACCTGGTGATATGGGGGCTGATATTGTGATTGCAGAAGGTCAGTCGATTGGTAATGGTCTAAATTTTGGTGGACCTTATTTAGGACTTTTTGCCTGCCGCCAGAAATATGTCCGGCAAATGCCGGGCCGTGTATGCGGCGAAACTATTGACGCTGATGGGAAACGCGGTTTTGTACTCACCCTTTCAACCCGGGAGCAACATATTCGCCGTGAAAAAGCGACGTCTAATATTTGTACAAACTCAGGCCTTTGTTGTCTTGCCTTTAGCATTCATATGGCTTTGCTTGGTGAACTTGGTTTAAAAAAATTAGCAAAACTTAATCATTCGAAAGCTATTCAACTTTCGAAAGCCCTCACTGAAATAGAGGGCGTTGAAGTTTTGAACCAAAGCTTCTTCAATGAATTTACAGTTCGACTTAATAAACCGGCTGAACCAATCGTCGAAAGGTTGGCAGAGAAGAATATTTTAGCTGGCGTTCCAGCATCAAGGCTTTGGCCAGATCAAAAGCCACTAGATAATCTTTTAATGTTAGCTGCGACTGAAACAGTGAGTGAAGCTCATATCGAAGAGTTATGTACCGGATTAAAGGAGGTGCTCGATGCTTAATAATAAAGGACGGGAAACGCGCCCACAAGAAAGCACGAAAGACCTTACTGAACCTCAAGATAGCTATAGTGGCCACAAAGGTTTGTTGATGAACGAACCACTTCTATTTGAAGTGGGCGGGCTTGATAAAACTGGTGTTGATTTACCTGAGTGCGCGGAAACGGAGACACTGCTTGGTGGGCTCGAGCGTAAGGACGAAATTGGTTTGCCAGGATTATCTGAACCTGAAGCCGTTCGTCATTATGTGCGCCTTAGTCAACAGAACTATGCGATTGATAGTGGGTTTTATCCGCTTGGCTCTTGTACTATGAAGCACAATCCACGTTTGAACGAAAAAATGGCACGCTTGCCTGGCTTCACCGATATTCACCCCCTTCAACCACAATCAAGCGTTCAAGGGGCTCTACAGTTGATGGAAGAGCTTTCACATTGGTTAGTAGAGCTCACCGGAATGGATAGCATTGCGCTTTCTCCTAAAGCAGGTGCGCATGGTGAACTGTGTGGCATGATGGCGATTAAAGCAGCTTTAGAAGCTGCTAACAGCTCGCGGAACATTGTTCTTGTTCCTGAGAGTGCACATGGCACAAATCCGGCAACGGCTGCGCAGCTTGGTTTTAAGGTTGCCTCTATTCCCGCTGATGATGATGGTACTGTTAGGGCTAGTGCTGTTCAAACTGCCATTGAGGAAAATGGAGCTGAAACTATTGCAGGCATTATGCTAACCAACCCCAACACATGTGGTTTGTTTGAGCGCGAAATCAAAGCAATTGCTGACGCTGTGCATGATGCTGGTGGTTATTTTTATTGTGATGGCGCGAACTTCAACGCAATTATGGGCCGGGTTCGCCCTGGTGACCTTGGTGTTGATGCGATGCATTTCAATCTGCACAAAACCTTCTCTACACCGCATGGGGGCGGGGGGCCGGGTTCTGGTCCTGTTGTTCTGTCGGAGCGTTTATCTGCGTTTGCACCACTTCCGTTTTTACAGAAAAGCGATGATGGCCTAACACTTGTTGAAGATTTAGATAATGGAGAGAGTGACAGTCCCAGCGATGCTCAGCCCTTTGGACGCCTTACAGCGTTTCATGGGCAGATGGGCATGTATGTACGTGCGCTCTCTTATATTCTCAGTCATGGGCTTGATGGTCTGGCGCAGGCGAGTGGGGATGCTGTTCTCAATGCTAACTATATACGCACTCGCTTAAAAGATCTTCTCAACCAACCTTTTGGTGATCAGGCTTGTATGCATGAAGTGTTGCTTGATGAAAGCAGCCTTGCTGATAGCGGCGTGACGACGCTTGATATCGCCAAGCGCCTGATCGACGAGGGCTTCCACCCGATGACGATTTATTTCCCGCTTGTTTGTAAGGGGGCTATGCTTATTGAACCAACGGAAAGCGAATCTCAAACTAGCATTGATCTCTTTGTTGAAACGTTAGCGTCTTTGATTAAAGAAGCTCTTGCGGGCGAGAATGAAGAGGCGTTCCATCAAGCACCAATTCACACACCGCGCCGGCGGTTAGATGAAACGGCCGCGGCTAGAAAACCAATCTTGCGGTATGAAAGTTCTTCAGATTGATAAAACGTACCTTGCTCATATTGGTGGCCATTTTACTGGCGTATTTAGTGTTTTGGCCAGTTCCCATTGACCCTGTTGCCTGGAAAGCTCCGACTTCAACTGGTTATGTTGGTGCTTTTCAGGCCAATCAACGTTTAAAGTCATTGAGTTTCATTGATCTTAAGGGTGAAACTGGTCCAGAGGACGCTGCTCTCGGGGCTGATGGTAACATTTACGTTTCAGCCCATTCGGGTAAAATACTAAAAATTGATCTAGCTACAAAAACTGTTTCAACATTTGCTGATCCGAAGGGACGTGTGCTTGGTCTTGAGGTGTCTGCTGATGGCACGCTTTATGGGGCTGATGCTTATCGTGGCTTGTTAAAAATCTCTTCGACAGGCAGTGTTGAAATACTCACTGATAAATCTTCCGACGGTCAACCAATCACTTATGCGAATGATTTGGATATTACCCAAGATGGCAAAATTTATTTCTCTGATGCGTCACAGAAATTTAGCGCCAAAGCAGTGGGTGGGACTTTACCGGCTTCCTTGCTTGACCTGGTTGATCATGGGGGAAATGGACGGGTATTGGTTTATGATCCAAGGACGAAAGAAACTAAGGAAGTTCTTAAGGGACTGAATTTTGCCAATGGTATTGCTCTGGCTAAAGATGAGAGCTACTTGCTCATCGCTGAGACGGGGACTTACAGCATTTTAAAACATTGGCTTAAGGGGGAAAAGACTGGGCAAACTGAAGTCCTCCTCTCTAACCTTCCTGGTTTTCCGGATAATATTAATGACAACCCTGATGGAACATTTTGGGTGGGGTTGGTTAGCCCGCGCTCGAAACCGCTTGATCTACTTTCTTCCTCACCTTTTTTACGCAAAGTGATGATGCGTTTGCCAGAAGCTATTCGGCCAAAACCGCAGCGTTATGGCTTTGCTGTACGGTTTACCGGTGAGGGGAAAATTATTGAGACTCTGCAAGACCCGCAAGGGGCTTATGCCATGGTTACTGGTGGTCTTGATGTTGGAGATCAGACTATTATTACCAGTTTGACCGAGGGGCGAATTGGGCTTTTGCAAAAATAAAATTGCTAGACTCCTATGGTAGAATCATTTCAGCCTACTACCTTATGTTGCATTCATCATGAGGAGAAAATATTGGCTAAAAAAGTTAAGATTGATATTCCAAAATCTGCCTTTGAAATTAAAGCCAATTGGCAAAAAGAACCTGATCGCCAAACTGTACAAGAAATCCTTCAATGGATTAGAGATGGCAATCCATCTTACCTTTGGAGAGGGCATACTCATACTAAGCCACAAGCAAATTCTACAATTGTATTTATTGGTGAATTTTGTATGCCTGAATCATTGGCTGAAGATCAAAATAATTGGTATCCTTGCCCATGTTGTAATTGGGACAAACCACAGTTCAAAGGAAAGGAAGACAGACCTGGTATGATCGCTTGGTTTCCTGAAGAACACGTGATCAGGTTAATTGGCCATGATTGTTTTACAAAATTAAATCCTGAAGGCTACAAAATAGCTAAAGAAAATTGGAAGAAGCAGAAAGAACTGCGTGGGAATATTTATTATATTTCCCAAAACTTCCACTTAATACCACGGTTTGAAGTGGCGATTCAAAAGAACTTAGCAATTGCTAAAGCTTTAGATCATTTTTACAGATTATTTCATTTAAAAATTAAGAGCCTAAATCTTCATGCTGCAATAAAAGAAATTTCTTCAGGAAATTTAATGCTGAACGTTGAAAATGTAACTTTGGTAAAGCAGGCTGATGGTTCAGAAACATTTCATAATACTTTGACGCGTGAAAGATATTCCTCATTTGACGGAAAGGAAATGTTAGAAAAAGATAGGAAACTAATTGAACCTAAACTTCTCGAAGCATTATCTTTGCTTGAAAGCGCAAAAACGCATCTGGAAGCTTTGAATGGAGATACCAATATTGAAAACTATTCTGAAGTGAAAAAAATCGTATCTGCATTCACAAAGGCTGTGAGAACTTCTGAAGAAGCTATGAAAGACCTTCAAGCTTTAAAAAAATTCTTAGGTCCAATTACTCTAAATACGATTTATGCTTGGGGAGCCCATAAGCAGGTACCTGTTAATTTATACCTTTCTAGAGAGAATAATAAATTCTTTATTGGAACAGAAAAATCCAAAAGCGTCTCCATTAAAATTTCACCAAAGTTAGAAGAGCCCATAATTAGATTGCCGCAAATTTCTCCTAAAGAGAATCAACTATACAATCAAGTTGTAAATCAAAACTAATAAACCGACCTCATTTGAAACTAAGCTTATTCGTATATGAAACTTTTTTCCATG
>CAXIDO010000008.1:0-14991 GCA_964022745.1 uncultured Methyloligella sp.
GCACATGGTGGCACACCGCTTGTAAATGGTGGTTCACAAGAAACAACATATGCAGCAAGTAAGACAACAAACACGCAATCACTAGTAACAGACGGCTGGACCAATTCAACAGCAGTGTTGAAAGCTGGCGATGTGTTTACTATTGCTGGTGTTAATGCGGTTAACCCTGTTCCAGGCGAAGGAACAACAGGCAAAACGGCAATGAATTACCCGCAAGAGTTTACCGTGACATCTGATGCAACTTCTGACGGTACAGGAAATGCGACTTTAACAATTGCTCCAGCTATTATTGTTTCAGGTCCTTACCAAACCGTATCAGCAGCACCAGCAGATGACGCGGTTATCACTGTTAAAGGTACTGCTTCAACATCATATCCGATCAACATGGCATTCCATAAAAATGCATTTGCTTTGGTTACTTGTCCACTTGAGATGCCTGATGGTGTTTCCTGGAAAGGTCAAGAAAGTGCTGACGGTTTCTCAGTACGTGTTGTTAAGCAGTATGACATCGACACAGATCAAGATGTTATTCGCCTCGATGTTCTTTATGGCTGGAAAGCTATCTACCCTGATCTAGCAACACGCTTAATCGGCTAAATACAAGTTCCTCCCCTGGGGCGGGTTTAGGCTCGCCCCTTTTTTTCTCACAAAGGAAATATCATGACAAATATTAGAAAAGCTTGGGGCTACTCCAAGACTGACTCCAAAATCTTTGACCTTGAAGAAGGCGAAGAACTACCAAAAGGCTATTATGATAGCCCTGCAAAAGTCCCAACTAAGAAAACAGCCAAAAAAACTGAACCTGTAGAAATTACAGAAGAAGAATAATCATGACGCAAACTAGAGATATTGTATCACAAGCATTATTGGAAATAAGGGTCTCTAGTTCTCATGGCGGGGCTGACCCTCAAGACGCTAAAGACGCTCTATCAAAGCTTAATCGCTTGATGCACGCCTTGGCGAATGACGGTCTTACATACGAACATACAACACTTTCTATGAGTGACACTTTTCCTTGGGCTGCTTCACTTGAAGAGCCTGCTATCATGTGGCTTGCAAAGAATATTGCTGGACAATATGCAAAAAGCCTAACAACTGAGCAAGCCGAAAAAGCAGAAGAGGGCGAGACTGCCATTGATGCGGCTTATCGCACTGTACCGGATAGCGTGTTTGATAGTGGATTAATTCGCTTGCCCTCTAACAGACGGTACTGGGGACGTTAATGCCTACACCTCTAAAGATGGCTCTTAAATCTGATCCAGATGAATTCTCACCAGTTCCACGCTTGATAAATTGTGAAGCTTACGACGCCGGAAGTGATGCAAAGTCACGCTATCAGATTAAATCTAATCACGGCCTAAAAGAGTTTGCCACACTAACGAATGGCGGGGCAATTAGAGGCCTTCTGGTGCTACAAAATAAATTGTACGTTGTATCAGGTCAAAAGTTCTTTTCAGTAGACACAGCGGGTTCTATTGAGGAAATAGGCGGCATTCCAGGCAATGACCGCGTTTACATGGAAGTAAACCGCCGAACAGATGCGCAAATGATGCTGGTTTCTAATGGTCTGGTTTATCAATATCAATCAGGCGTTTTCAGTCAGTTTAATGATCCTGATTTACCTCCTCCAGTGTCTGTGCATTTCTTAAATGGCAACTTTATATTTCCAATTTCAGACGGGCGCATATTCGCATCAGAGCTTGAAAGCACTGAGGTTGACGCTTTGGACTTTGCAACAGCTGAGGCAAATAGGGACGGATTATACGGCGGTATTATCAAAAGCCGTGATGCTATTTATTTTGGTCCTGAAACAGTTGAAATCTGGTCTCCTGATGGTGGAACAGAATTTGCTCAATCTCGCATCAGCGTGGATAACCAAGGGTGTTTATCTGGCAAGTCGATTGCCAATCATGACGATCAAGTGTTTTGGGTGAATAAATACGGCGCAGTTGTCGCTATGGGCAAAAACACCTATGCAAGCACTCGCGTTTCAAACAAACAGCTTGAGCGTGATATTGAGGCAGAGACAAACAAAGAAACTATTGAAGGTTTTACATATGTTAGCCGCTCAATTGGTTATTATGTCATTCGAGGAACAAGCTTTACTTGGCGTTTAAATCTTCAAACGGGTAGCTGGTGCGAACTTAAGAGCTATGGGCTTGATGTTTGGAAAGGGCTTTATTCTGCAAGGTTCGCAAACAAAACTATTATTGGCGATCACGCAAGCAATAATCTTTATTCGGTTGATAATAATTTTCACAAAGAAGGTTCTGACCATCTTATATGGCGCGCTGATCTGCCTATTACGCATTCTTACCCCTACCCAATAGAATTAAATGAGCTGTTTGTTGATACGTTCCCAGGCCTTGGCGATGGCTCAACCGATGCGCACAATGCAAACCCTAAAATTACATGCCGAGACTCGATAGACGGCGGTAATAGCTGGGGACCTTCTCGTATTAAAAACGTGGGGCAAAAAGGCCAAAGAAACACTCAAGTTGCATTCACACGCTTTGGAACATCAGCAGAAGACGGATTTTCTCTTTCTTTTGAAAGCTCAAGCGCAACAGCCGGCGGTATTAGCGGCCTTTCAGGTGAGTTAGTTAGGATTTCAACATGACAACTCAACCAGACATTACAACGCCCCTCACGGACAAGAACGGGCGAATAAACCCTATTTGGCGAGAGTTTTTAACCAGGCAAATAGCAACCCTTCCAACATTAGCAACAGATGCCAGCCTTTCAGACGTTATCACAGCATATAACAATCTGATTGAAGCGGCTAAAAATTCAAAGGTGATGAAATAATGGGATTTCTTGATACAGTTTTTGGCTCCGGCGCTGGTAATGGTGATTTGCGCTTTGGCAATGAGCAGGCGAATAAGTTTTTAGACACTGGTTTAGCTCAATATAAAAATCAGCTTACAAGTGGGCTTGAAGATACAGCGGCTTATTATGATCCGTATATCACGCAAGGTTTAGACGCTTCTCAATTATATGGTAATGCGATTGGTTTAAATGGGTTAGATGAGCAACAGGGGTTTTATAGCAACTTTCAAAATGACCCTGGTTTCCAGGAAAGCTTAAGCCAAGCACTTGAAGCCGTTCAGGGCTCTGCCTCTGCAAGAGGTGGGTTGTTTTCAGGTCGTACTCAGAAATCACTATTTGACACGGCTCAATCTGCACAATTAGGTGCCTATCAAGATAGATTAGGGCATTTGCGAGGGTTGCAAGGTTCTGGACAGCAAGCCAGCTCTCAATTGGGCAATTTAACTTATGGCACAAACCAGAATATTGCAGATGCCAAGTTTGGCGTTAATCAGCAAAAAGCGGCTGGAATTAAAGGGCTGCAAAATTCAATTGCCAGCTCTAGAGGGACGGGCTTTTCTAAATTCCTTAATACTGGCGGTCAAATCGCTAAAGCCTTTATATAGGAGGGTTTAAACATGCCACCATTTATGAATATGCCTCAATCAGCAAGACCTAAACAGCATAATATTGATGTTTCAGGCTTTGCGGCTTTAATTAAAGCTAAAAGAGACAAACAGCTTGCTGAAGAGCAAGACCAAGTTTCAAGCCAGATATTACAGCAAGGCTTTCAAGATCCTAAAGCTGCAGCAGTAGAAGCTTTTAAAACAGGAGATAGAGGTTTGGCTGGTTTAATGCTTAAGCAGCATCAAGCTAAAATAGCCGCGCAACAACCCCAAAGAGTTAAACAAACTGCACTAGTGCAAAATCTTCTAGCAGCAGGTTTAAAGCCAGGTACTCCAGAATTTAAGAACGCTATCTTAGGGGGAACAAAAAGACAGGGTACTGTTGTAAACAATGTTTTGCCTGGTGCGCAGAAGGGGGCCAATAAGCTAAATGAAAAATTCGCAGAGCAAGGCGCTGGATTGATTGAAAGAGCGGATAGCGCTTTAGATATGGCCAATAAATATTCTCAATTAGCTCAATTAGCTGATAGCCCTGATATAAGAACTGGCTCTTTAGGAGAGTTTGAGCATGGTCTTAAAAAGTTTGCTCATACAGTTCTCGGTATGGATGTTAAGGGGGTTGCAGAAGGTGAGCATATAAAGAAAATACAAGGCGAAATGCTTGGCCTTCAAAGAAAGTTAGTGGGCGACAAAGTTATGTCGGACGCTGATAGAAAAGCTTACATGCTTGTTTTGCCAGGGCTTACAAACTCAGCAAAAGGGATTGCTCTATCAGCAAAAATCACAAACAAGCTTGCAAATGGCTTAGCACAGACAAGGCAGCACTACCTTAATTTAGTTAAAGAAAATGGCGGCTATCCTGATGTTAATGTGCAAATAAAACTCAATAAATATATTAGAGACAACCCGATATTGACCCCTGATGACGTTAACGAGGCTCGCGAGTCTGCAAATAAAACGAAGCAAAACAAGCCAGGCGCTGGGATGAGCAAACTTCTTAACAAATACGGAATTGAATAATGGAAATAAATCAAGTCAAATCCAATGTTAAAAAGATGCTCTCTAAAGGTGCATCTGAGCAAGAGGTTGATCAATATCTTTCTTATAAAGGTGTCACGGCCGAGCAATTGAGAGCTCATAAAAACCAACCTCAACAAGAAAAAGGTTATCTTGAAGGCGCCCTAGATACAATCGGAGACGCGGCCCGTACAGTAGGTGAATATTCAGGCCTTAACGCGGTGGGTAAGTTTGCTAAAGATGCTTATGTTGGAAAACAGGACCCCCAATATCAAGATTTAGAGGGTTTCTCTGGCAGCGGCATTAATGATATGGGGATACAATCCCAAATTGCCCGAGGCAAGGTTTCAACCATCACAGACAAAGGATTTGCCGGAGTAATTAAAAATGCTTTGGGCGATAGGCTTGTAAACGCAACAAAAGATAAGCACGGACAAGAAATCATCTCATACAAGAATGATGATGGTGAGATAGTCCAAGAATACATCAATAAACCAGGCCTTGATTACCAAGATATTGATAGGGTTGCTGAATCGGCTGTTCCTTTTGTGTTTGGTGGTGGTCTGGCTGGTTCGATGGCTAAAGGTCTTGGTTTAGCTGGTCGAGCAATTGTCCAGGGCGGAACGGCTGCTGGAATTGACGGTGTGCTACAGAACCAAGCTCAAAAAGATGGTAGCGGCGAAGATTATAGCGTTGGTAGAACGGCCTTAGCTGGCTTAGGTGGTGCTGGTGGTGAAGTTGCTGGGACAATTCTTACCAAGCTGTTTAACGGTCGTGGCTTGGTTGATAGAACAACAGGTAAGCTCACAGAAAAAGGTAGAGCGTGGGCTAAGGCTAATAGAGTAGATCCTGACAGCCTAAGTGATCAAACAACAGAATATTTAAGGCAGAATATTGGTAAGGCTACTGACCCTGAAGAGCTCGCAGTTCAGGCAAGAACTGGGGAATTCAGTATTCCAACAAGCAAGGCCCAAAGAACCAGGAGCCGAACAGACGCATACACAGAAAAACAGATGTTTGATGGGCTAAGGGGCCGCGATGCTGAAAAGGCAATGCGTAACTTTAAAGATCAGCAAGGTGACGCTATTGAGGGGGCTGCTTTTAAAGTCATCCCTGATGAAATCGCACCAGATGCAGCGGGGCTGGAAAAAGTAACACTGGGTGATGACATCAAGGGCGGTCTGAACCGAGTTCATAAAGAACTTAAAGGTGACGAAGCTAAGATGTGGTCTAAAATAGGCCCGATGTATCCCAAAGAGGGAGCATTCAAGAGTCTCCCTGACATTGTAAATGCCAGAGTTCAAAAAGCAGGCATAAGCCCTGTAGCAGGCTTAACAGACGCAAGCAATGACATGACAAAAATCATGCAAAGATTTATGACTGGTGATTTAAAATCTGAAAGCATGGGTGTTCTAACAAAACGTGCTAATGACAACCTTGCGCATAAAAAGGGTACTGTTGGCCATTTCCTTGATGGGTATGAGCGTAAAGAGAATGGCATTCCTCGATGGGACGTTATTGCAGACTACAACGACTATAGATTAAAGCATGGATTTGATGAACTGGAATTGACAAAGGCGGAGCAAGCCTTCAGGGATGCAGGATTACCAGGCTATAAACAAGCAATGAGGGTTCGTTTGGACCTTGACACACCATCATCATTAAACTCTCTAGCTGGCACAGGATTGGACGGCTCGCGACAACTAAGCATAGATGAAGCCAGAAGGCTCTTGTTATCTAAGAAAAACGCAGCAGATCCAGGCTCGCCCGATGCCCGACTTGCAAACAACCTTTACGAGGGTTTTAACGAGTGGATTGATGATGCAGCAGAAAAAGCATTGATCCAATCAGATGATATTGCTTCATACGCGGCCTTGAAAGATGCAAGAGCTTTTACTAAAAAGATTCACCAGATATTTGCACCTACTGATAGTAGTAAAAAACTTACACCTGCGGCTAGAAAATTGCGTAAAATCATGGAAACATCAGACAGCCCTGAAGGGGTTATTACGTCAATTTTTGGCAATGGTTCAGCCAAAAGCCAATTGCCTGATGGTTCAATCCAGACTTTAACACACCTCAAAAACACACTTTTAACATTTGGTGAAAAGAAAACCTTCGATAGCGTGAAACTGGCTTATTGGACTAAGTTAGTTCAGGATAAAAACGGAAAAGTGCTATCTGCTGCTAAAATCAGAACAAACTTAGACACTGCATTTGCGCAACAAAAATCTGCAATAGACGTTTTATTCAACAAAAAAGAGCAAGGCCTTATAAAGCGTTTCAAGATTGCTATGAATGATTTGAATGTTCCTGATCCAAACCCGTCAGGGACGGCTGCTGGTGTTGGTCATTTATTAAAGAGTGTGGCAAAGCAAGGGTTACAAACACAATCTAAAAGAGAGTTATTTTCTAAGCATAATGTTCTAATGTCACGTATTTACTCTATGTTGGCCAAACATATTGATGCGCCAATATTCAACCCTGGCAGGGCTTTGGCCAGACGACAAACAGGGCAGGAAATAACTAAACGAACTAAAAACCTCATAACAAATAGCGGTGGTGTTGGTGCTGTAGGTATCAATACAGGGGCAAATATTGAAGAATAGCCCCTTACTTTATAGCGCCCCAAAATGTCGGGATTAGGTAAATTACATAGTAGAAGGACATTAGAAAAATAAACGTGCAAAATATTGGGACGTGCATATCTTTTGCACTCATATCTCGTCCTGAATACTTTTCTTGAATAAGTCCAATAGCCGCCCTTACTGCTATAGGCAGGAAAGCACCTAGAATGAGCAATAATACTAATGCCATCTCTGTATCATCATTAGCAATGTAATAGCCTACACCAATGCAAAACAGCCAAAAGAATAAAGTAAGTAAATAAGCCAAGGCTTTAGCAAAAGTTGACAAGTCAACATCAAATTTATTTTGTTTTGACATCTTTATTCATCACCTTGTTGCATTAATGTTGATGTTAAATGTTTAAATATGCTTTATAGTAGTTAACTGTATATAATAAAAGAGCATGTTTAGGGGTTATCGTGTTTAAAAACATTCTTTTAATGGTAATAACTGTATTCTTATCTTTGGTTGTCGTTGAGACAACACTGTATGCGTTTGGTGTAGGGGATACCAAAACTGTTAAGTCGGGTCCTTATATGAGCATTTACGGGTGGACTACATGGGATGGTAGTGATCATCTCTCAACACATCCGCATAAGATGCAGACTAACCAATTTGGTTTTAGAGGCCACCAATATAATCAAGCATTGAAAAACAATATAGTTTTACTTGGTGATTCACAGGTTGAAACATCACATTCATTGCATCAAATGCCAGAAGTGTACTTAAAAAAGAATATAGAAAGATTAAGCGGAAAAAAAACAAATGTGATTTCTATGGGGTCATGGGGCTGGGGTACAGATCAGCAATACTTAGCATTGAAAGAAAATATTAGTTTAATAAAGCCTAAGCACGTTGCCCTATGGTTTACGTCCAATGATTGGACAGACAATATTCTCCCTGAAGGGTTTAACGGTAAAAAGCCGACATTTCATCTTCTAGGAGAAAGCTTGAAAGGTCCTAACTACCAATTTAGAGAGCATTATAAAGAAAGTAATTTGCTTAGGATAGAGCATGTTTTAGAGAACAGGGGTATTTGGCGGTGGTGGAGAGATGACAAAAACGCGTCATTTTACAATCGGTACGTATCTAGAGCCCTAAAAAAAACTAATCTAGAAAAATGCAATATTGTAGACAATAATATTGATTTAATAAAAACTTACATTAAAAACACGCGGCGCGAAGAGTGGGCCAATAAGCCAAAGTACAATAAAGAGGGCGTGCTGGTTAGTAGCGGTTACAACCCTGAAAGAACTTATAACAAACTCAAAGAAAGATATCTAAATAAGATAGGCACTAAGGACAGTCTTTTTATTAAGTACAGAAAGAGCAATCACCCGCTCATGAGTTACGGGGTAGCATTAACCAGAAAGTTATTGCTAGAAATAAAAAGCCTGTCTGAGAAGCATGGTGCCAAATTTACAGTATTTTTTGTTGAGCCACCAGACCATGCAATCCAGTCTGAAAACATAAAGTATTGTCATAATGGCCGTGTATACGAATACAGCGTATCGGCGTATAGAAATTTGTTATTAGACACTTTCAAGGATTTGAATTTTGTCATATTCGATAAAATGCTACCCAAAGATTATAGGGACAATTTTGACGGACATTTAAACAACAAATCAAATCAAATTATAATGGAGCAACTAGCTCGGGCTTTATTAAGATAACTTAATATCAAAACTTAAATTCAAATCACCCGTCTTTAAGGCGGGTTTTTTATTGGGAAAAATCCAAAATGACAGCACATTTTACACTATTAAGACCTCAAGCTTTAGATAATAGCGGCGATCCTATATCAGGTGCAAAGCTGTATTTCTTTGATGAGGGAACAACTGACCCTAGAACTGTATATAGTGATTATGGGCTAACTACAGGCGGCGCGACTTTTAAGGTTGCTGACGCTAACGGGTTCTTTGACCCTATTTACCCACCTGTTGGAAATTATGATGTTCTTATGACTGATGGATCAGACGTGGGAAATGATTATACCCGAGAGACAACTATTAGAGCCAAGGTGACAACGCAAGGTCCTGTTGATCTAACAACTTTTCAAACCAATACAGCTAAATCAGAAACACCCGCTATTACTACAGCTTCAGATTACACCTTTGTTGAAGCTGATAGAGGTAAATCAATTGATGTAAACCCTAATAGCGCGACAGTGACAATCACACTTGAAAGGGCGTCTGTCGCAGGAGACGGAACAGAACAAACGATCAAGCATATAGGAGCTTCCAACGCTGTTTTAATTGCAACAGTTGGCGGAGAAAATATTGACGGGATTGAAGGTTATAGTCTAACCCGGCCAGGCGGATCAGTTACTCTTCGCTCAAACGGCGCCAACTGGAAAGTTAAGATTGAAGCTTTACCCAACACAGCCATGCGCCACGTTGTAACAGAAAGAACCCTTGTAAGCCCTCCAGCAAGTCCTGATGCTGGTTCTATGTACATCATGCCTGATGCTACTTTGACAGGGCTTTGGTCAAGTTTTAGCACAGGGGATCTAATTGTTTATTTAGGAACGGCTGGATATCAAATTGTAAGTAAAATTATAGGTGACAGCGCTTATTTAGTCGAAGAAGGTTACGAAACTGTTTGGAATGGTACGGATTGGGTTGATAATTCTAATACAATTGCACCCCAGGCCTCAAACTTAAAAACAGCAAATTTTCAGTTTCGACGCCCGCATAATGTAGCTGGCGGTTCAGCTACGGAGGACGCATGGGCAAGTGCAAACCTAAATTACGAACATCCGGATAACAATATCGATGAAATCAGCTTTGATGAAACTACAGGTTATATAACTTTTGCAGATGGTGAAAAGGAGTATAAAATAGAAGGCTCACAGTTTCACACCTACTCATCCGTTGTTCGCATAGGGCTAAAATCCACAACAACAAGTAAAATATTAGAGTCGATTAATGTTGACAATAACACCGTCCTGATATCGCCCGGGACAATTTCTAACCAAGTAAGTTTAAGCGGTTTCTTACGACCGGATGCAGGCGAGGTCTTCGAATTTGTTTATTATAGAAGAGAGAATAATGGGATATATTCTTTGGGTAGACCACTGTCTAATGGTGATGATGAGATTTATGGTAATTTAACTATAACCGATCTTGCTAGCCTTCAAGGGCCTCAAGGAGTGCCGGGACAACAAGGTGCAGCAGGTGCTGACGGACAGGATGGAACCCCCGGCGCAGATGGTGCTGACGGCTCTGACGGTGTCACAAACTTTTATTCACAAGAAGCAGAGCCCGCTGGTAATGATGGAGATGTGTGGGTTAAGTCAAGCACAGGTGTTGTCTATATTAAAGCCTCAGGTGTCTGGGGCATCACTGCAACAGACCTAACCGGACCTCAAGGCATTCAGGGCATTCAAGGTCCTGCTGGGGCAGACGGCGCAGGGGCCGGTGATTTAATATCAACAAACAATTTAAATGATATTGACAACGCAAGTACAGCACGAACAAATCTAGGTCTTGAGATTGGCACGGATGTGCAAGAGGAAATTAGCGGAGCAAGCCTAACATCTGTGACAGTCGCAAGTACTGATAAGGTGTTAGTTCAAGATGCAAGTGATAGCAGTAATTTAAAGACTGTCACAGCTCAATCGATCGCAGATTTAGGAGGTGGCGGCGGTGGTGACGGTATATCGAGCGACCTTCTTGCCCTGGCTATTAGGCTAGCAGATTTAGAAGGTGACGCACTAGGGATAACAGACGGAATTGCAGACCCTTTCGATGACGAGAGTGATATAGATACTGGCAGCTCTTCTGGTCAAACCTTCATGACAGATAAATATGTAAATAACTTGCCAGCATCCAACGTTATGCCAACTATGACATCGGGCACAACATCGGGGGTCACAGTATCACAAACATCTTATCATGCTTCTGCATCCGGATATTTAGGTTGGAGAGCCTTTGATGGAATAGAGGCTGATGCAACAATTAATAAGGCCTGGCTTTCAAATGGTGCAGCACCTCAACAATTGTCTATTGATTTTGGCTCAGCTCAAGAAATTAGTGGTTATAAAATCCAAGCCACAACGGAGCATTTAACTGCATCCCCTACAGCTTTCACTTTCGAGGGTTCAACAGACAATTCAACTTGGATTGTTCTTGATACTCAAACAAGCCAAAGTTGGACGGCACTTGAGGAAAAATCCTACACACTTAGTTCTACAGCTAATTATAGATATTATCGATTAAACACTTCTGCCGTGCAAGGTGCTTCAAAAGTTGCCATTAGTGAAATGGAACTTCTAGGCGCTGCCTCAGCAACAAATATGACTGTGATTTCAGATCCGTTTACAGCAGATAGCGCACCATCAAGCGCTAGGCTCATGTTCTTTGTAAAGCCTGTTGATAGCATAACAATAAATACTGATGTTGTTGGAGCCGTAAGCCGAGACAATGGCACAACCTACACAAATGCAACATTAGTAGAAGTGATTGAGTATTCAGATGGCACGAAAGTTTATGAGGCAGAAAACATAGATATATCTGGACAACCATCTGGTACTTCCATGCGATGGAAACTTACAACTGCAAATTTAAAGAGCATCGAATTCACAGCCGCTCTCTTACAATGGAGTTAAATAAATGGCAGCAATTAGACATAAGAAAAAGCCGGATTTGGGTTATCATACCGTCTCAAGGCTTACAATCATCACAAGGCTTGAAGAGGCCGGCAAATTCAATGATGCGCGAGCAATCCTAGAAGCCAACAAGTTGAATTATGAAAAATGGAATTCAGTTTTAGAAATACGATCGACTGATAGCGTTGCGATAGGCCTTATTCAGGCTGTTGGTTTAGATCCTGATGTCATTCTGGCAAAAGAATAAATAGCACAACAAAAAAGATATAAAAACAACCCGCTTTAAGCGGGTTTTTTATTGGAGAAAGCAATGAGCAGATATTATGAATTAGCACAGTCTTTCCGAGGAACGAAGGAATGGGCAGGAAAGCACCGTGATAATCCTGTTGTGATGCAATTCTATCGTGACGTAGATCATGATGAAATTCAGCATGATGAAACTGCTTGGTGCGCGGCGTTTGTAGGAGCGATGCTTGAGCGGTGCGACATCAAGAGCACAAGAGCATTGAATGCTAGATCTTACCTAAAATGGGGCAAGAAGGTAACCAAGCCTAAGGTTGGTGACATTGTTGTCTTTTGGAGGGAAAGCCCTAGAAGCTGGAAAGGACATGTTGGTTTTTTCGCTGGCTACACGTCAAGCGGAAAGGTGCTTACACTCGGCGGAAATCAAAACAACAAGGTTAGCGTGAAGGCTTATTCTGCTAGCTCTGTTCTTGGTTTTCGTCGAGTGAAAGTTATTAAAGAACCATTCAAGCCTATGCCATCACAAGAAGTTGCAGTCGAAGAGACCAGCAAAAACCCCGTTACAGAGTCAATTAAAGAGAGTTGGACCCTGAAGGGCGGAATAGGTGCGTTAGCCTCTCTGTTGGTTGCTATTAGCCAATTAAACCCCATCGCCCAAGCAAGCATATTACTAGCTGTCGCATTTATTGGCTTGATGATGTGGAGACGCATTGATGCAGCCATTCAGGGGAAAATAGGATGATAAAATTTATATGGACCTTACTAACTGGCAACTGGATTGTTCAATATGTTTTAATCGTTGGTTTGGTGTGGGGTGTCTATAAAACCAATAATTATTTTGTAGGCCAGGCGGCAATAGAGAAGTCAATTCAAACAGCTAAAGCCAAGAACGCTAAAGAAAATATTATTCTCAAAGAAAGAGAGAACGCTTTAGTGGAGCAAGCCAGAACTGAAAATAACAAAACAAAAGATGAAGTGGAGCAAGAAGTTGACCGTATTAAGAAACTTCCAATTAAGCATTGCCTTGATGTCAAGCTTAGTGATATTGGGTTGCAGTAAAGGGGATTATTTAGATGTACCGCCCGCTTCTAAATACCTGACAAAAACTCTTCCTAAATACTATTGTCCCCGCAAAACCGTTAGAGGGCAAAACATATGTTTAGTGAAAACTGAAGGCAAGCTTGAGCAATATAGACGTATTGCTAATGCCCGGGGCCGACATATTAAAAATGTTGAAAAAGTTAAAAATAAATGAGGCTTGGAATGAATGGACCCTGTAGAGAAACACCAGGTTTACGAACGTATCACACGTACAGAAAACAAGGTTTTGCATCATTGCAGGGCTATCACGCAAACTCAGAAAGATGTTCAGGAGCTCAAGGGAAAGAAGAGCTCAAGTTCAGACAAGTTGTATTATGGTGGGTCAGTTATTTTGGCGCTTTACGTGATCTACTTATTAGACCCCGACTTCCTGAAAAGTATTATAAGTATATTGAAAGTGTTGGTATGAGCAGGGCTCAAATGGTTTTTCTTATTTTCTTTTTCATAGCGCTGGGTCCAGCTTCATACACTGCAACAAAGAACCTTATGAATGGTATGCCAGAGGTTGATTTAATAACCCATGCTCAAGCCTCAGAAACAATACAATCTAATACCTATCGTAAAACTGAAAAGCTTGGGTATTTTTTAGAGGATTGTTATTAATTGTGTTTGTGAAGCATAATCAAATCAGGTAAGATTCTAGTGTTATTCGGGGATTGCTCAAGAGATCCCGCTAACAATCGGTCGCTACATTTGGCTCAAACCAAGCACGAGCGGCAACTCGTGGTGGTGACCGAATAATTTTTAATTGTGTGTATCACACATAATAGCTAATAAGGCCACCAGCCTATCTTTCTCATTGATAACCTCTTGAACCTCATCAACTGACATATCCAATTTGCAATGTTCTTTTAAGAGTACTGCGTCTACGGGCTGTGTGATGTGGAAAATTCAGGGGAGGCCACCTTGAAATTGCTCGTTAAGATGCCCGTGGTTTAGTTCTATTCGAACAGGACCACGGCATCTACTTTGGATACATCTAAGCTCCGCTTCCACTTTTGAAGGATAATCTTGTCTATCAAAATCTTCTAACAGTTCTTTAACCGTATAAGCTTTGTAAGATCCGCATTTTTTACACATAAAGCCTACGACCTTGTCTGGCTCAAGATCTAAAAGCTGATACTCATCTGTCCAGCCCACCATAACTCTTATTCCTCATTTATTAAAACGAGAACATAGCATGAACATTTGTTGTGAGTCTATATGTGTTAGTTAAATACAGCTAACGAACAAAATTCATAAAAAACGTTACTTAAAATGTGTTTTTCACGAAGCACGAGTGTTTTTCATAATATGTCTATATTTTTAAGTTTTTTGAACATGTTTGGGGGGGATGTGTTTACGGCTAGTATAAATCATTAGTATTTTCTTTAGATACGCCTGCTGCCAGCAAACCAGCTAAGCAATCCTCGATATAGTCCATTTGTTCCTTGTATAAATGAGAGGATACCTCTTTGGGACTTTTCATTTCACTTATTCTTTGTCTCTATATATAGGGGTTTAAGGCGGTAACTAAATTCTTTCTCGTTTTGTCATAGATTACAATCATTGGTTTTACACCTTCCAACCTAACAAGATATTTTGACCTAGTGTTGCTTTGCCTCTCAATAAAAATGCAAAAATAATTGTCACCTTGAATATCATCTACTATGGCCTTTCTTTCAGATGCTCCTAAAACTACGCCGAACCTTTGTAGTGTCCTTTTTTGAAAATGTATTGTTTGGCAAAACTTTTTGCTTGAGCGGCGCTTTCTTCGTTTCATCTCTTCACCTCTCTTAGTTAAAAACATAAATAAATTTAAGTGAACTCTTCACTTAAATAACTTTACTCATATTGCCTAAAAGGCGCTGCATAGCCGTGTGAATATCTGGAAAGGTGCTAATAGCCATAATATCATGTGTAATCTGTCGTTTACACCGAGAGGGTCGGCAGTTCGAGCCTGTCATCGCCCACCATTAT